>CALIJO010000019.1 GCA_938017655.1 uncultured Candidatus Saccharibacteria bacterium | reverse complement strand
GGAATAGGATTAAAAACTCCTTATGAAGTGTTGCAAAGGTGCTGAACCTTATACGGGTCGGAATTAGACTTCTTCGGCCTCATCGTCCTGGTCGTCATTTTTTGAGACTATTGGATGGTTATTTTGTGTGATTTTTGCGGTTGGTTTAGAATTTTTAACTTTTTTCGTGGTATTTACCAGGTGGGTTTCCGAAAGATTCTCATAGAATAAGCTTTTGCGGATGGCGACGAGGAGCAGGATGACGAGGTAATATATACCGAAAATTACTAGTAGACCTAGAGCGATATAAGTAATCGTCTCGTGACTCAGAATATTGTTAACGAGGGCGAGATTCAGCACATTAACTAAAACGAGCGGCAAAGTGATGAATTGAAGATAGAAAAAGAGGTAGCGCAGAAAATAGCGCAAATACGTTCGCATGATTCCGACCTTGTGATTAGATTCGACCTTAAGGTTGGTCATAAAAAAGCCAATCGTGCGGCCACGTAAAATGATGGTCGAGAGAACGAGATAAAAAATGAGTGGAATTTGAATAGTGAAGAAATCAGATTCGAGATGGATTAACTTCAGGACAATATCACCAAAGAAGATGGTAAAGAAACCGCCGAAGACAAAATCCAGGCCCATAGCTACGAGACGACGCAAAAGTGAAATTTTATCACTGCGTTCGAGACTTTTTGCATCGATTTGTTCTCTGGTCGGGAGATATTTGGCTAACATAGCGGCCAAAGCAAAGCCGAGAATACCACCGAGAGTATTAGTGGTTAGGTCATCGACGTCAAAGAGTCGATAGTTGCCGGAATAGATAAAATAGAGGCCACTAAGTTGAGTTAGTTCAAAAAATAGTGAGAGGAAGAAAGACTTAATGGCGACCTGTTTGAGGTTATTCTTAAAGTAGTACTTGAGATAAAAGCCAAAGGGCAGAGTCATAAATACATTGAAAATTGTAGAGAAGAAGGCGGGGTTATTGATAATCGTGAGGTAGGATTTTGGATTTACTAGCTGCAACTTGGCGTGCTTCAAAATATCGAAGATAAAGTTAAACGGCAGAAGTTGCATCTGATGATTGTGTAAGGTAGCGGCTTTTTCAGGAGACGGAAGGGGTAAAATGACTAAACAGTAGGTGCAAAGCATATACAAAATAAAAGAATAGACGATCCAAATACGCATGCTCCAGATAGAGCCATATTTTTTGTAGTTATAAATTAAATATGGAATAGTAAAAGCTAGGGCCAGAGGCGGAAAGATGTAAGCGGCCTGCTGGATGGAATCGACATAAGTTTGCATAGATTTATTATATGTGATTTTGGGAATAAAAAATATACCCCAGATGTGGGGTATATTTTATTTTCTTCTCTTATTCGAGAGTGATTTCTGTTTCAGCTTCGGTAGATTCTTCAGCTTCAGCGGTTTCCTCTTCGTTCTTACGGGCGACTACACCAGTCCCTACTGGAATCTTGCGACCGATAATTACGTTTTCCTTGAGACCATTGAGGCGGTCAACACGACCAGAGATGGCAGCGTTAATAAGCACACGAGTGGTGTCTTGGAAGGAAGCAGCAGAGAGGAAGGAATCCGACCAGATAGCGACCTTGGTAATACCAAGCAACATACGTGTGTAAGATGCTGGCATGCGACCCTTGGCTTCGAGCTTTTGATTTTCGTCTTCGACGGCAGAGAGGGAGACGATATCGCCAGTCACAAAGTCAGTATCACCTGGTTCGTCAATCACGACGCGGCTGAACATCTGGCGGACAATTACCTCAAGGTGTTTGGCGGAAACTTCGTCACCGTTAGCAGCATAAACGGACATAATTTCGTTCATGATGTAACGAGCAGTAGCTTCGGCACCCTTGAATTTCAATTGATCCTGGAGGTTCAAAGAACCGGTAGTGAGACGATCACCAGCTTCGACGGTATCGGTTGGTTTGACCAACATTTCGGCATCGTTAGGAATTTCGACGCGAACTGGAGCACTACCACCTTCGGTGAGGATGATGGCGCCGTCGACGATTTGAGCATTTCCATCAAATGGGGCAATGATTGGTTCGAGGCCCTTAGCCTTGGTAGCGAGGACATCACCAGTTTTGACATTAGCACCGTCTTTAATCTTAATCTTGCGACCTTCAGAAATTTCAATCTTTTCAGAACGGCCAGAAGTTGGGGTGATTTGAACCACAAAGTGATTACCATCTTCCCAGACATCGACTAGACCAGAAACTGGAGCAATCCAAGCTTGACCCTTTGGTGAACGGGCTTCGAGAAGCTCTTCCACGCGAGGGAGACCACGAGCGATAGCACCAGAACCTGCGACACCGGAGCTGTGCTTGGTATCGAGGGTCAGCTGGGTGCCAAGTTCACCGAGAGATTGTGCAGCAATCACACCGATTGGTTGGTTTGGTTCGATAAGTTTACGGGTAGCCATATCGACACCGTAAGCCTTACGAGGTACACCGTTGATGCTCTTGGTGGTGAGGACAGATTGAATCTTGACGGACTCGATATTTTCGTCTTCAGCGATTTGTTCAGCGATTTCACGAGTGATAAGTTCGTCAGCTTCGATATAACCTGGAACGGTTTCGGCAGCATAACGACCAGCAATACGTTGAGCAAATTCAATACCAGTGTGTTCAGTTTCGGACTTGAAGATTTCGAAACCTGGGTCATCATTTGGTTTATCGACGGTAAAGACATCTTGGGCCACATCGACAAGACGACGAGTGAGGTAACCAGAGTCAGCAGTACGAAGAGCGGTCGAGACCATACCCTGACGAGCACCACGGGTAGCGATGAAGGATTCAAGAGTGTTAAGACCCTTCTTGTAGCTAGATTTGACTGGAAGCTCAATTTCACGGTTGAAGATATCCACCATGATACCGATTTCAGCGGAAGCAATCTTAATACCAGAGACAGAACCACGAGCACCAGAGTTGGTCATCACAGCAATGTCGGTATCCATAGTTGCAAGCTTAGCCTTGAGGAAGTTAGAAATCTCAGTATCGATTTCACGCCAGTTGGCAACAGTCAAAGAGTAACGTTCGTCATCGGTGAGGAGACCTTGGTTGTACTGATCCTGGATAAGAGCAGTCTTGGCGTCACCCTTAGCGATGAAGTCTTGGATTTCTGGGTAGGTTGGGTAGTCATCCTTACAGGTCGAGATAGAAGCGATAGTTTCGTACTCGAAGGAGAGAGCCTTGAGTTCGTCAGCAATACGAACCGTTTCATCGGCACCGTAAAGATTGAAGATGTCAGCCATTACCTTCTTCAAGTGCTTAGAAGTTTGAATGCCATTATCAAATGGGTAATCTTCTGGCAAGATTTCGTTGAAGAAAACGCGACCGAGAGTAGTATTTCGAATAGCTTTCTTAGCGAAGACACGAATCGGAGTCTGAAGGGCGATATCACCAGCTTCGTAAGCCATTTCAGCTTCATAAACTGAGCTATAAGCGCGTGGAGTTTCAGATTCGGTACCTGGCTTATCGTAAGTGAGGTAGTAAGCACCAAGTACGATATCCTGGTAGATCGAAAGCACTGGAGAACCATCGGCTGGCTTCAAGAGATTGCTGGCAGCCGACATCAAAGTCTTAGCTTCCTGCTGAGCTTCATCAGAGAGAGGAAGGTGAACGGCCATTTGGTCACCATCGTAGTCAGCGTTAAAGCCGGAAGCTACGAGTGGGTGAAGCTTGAGAGCCATACCGTCAACGAGCTTTGGTTGGAAAGCCTGGATAGATAGACGGTGAAGAGACGGAGCACGGTTCAAGAGCACGTAGCGACCTTGAATAACTTCGTCAAGAGCATCCCAAACCACAGATTCTTTGGCGTCAATCATACGAGAAGCGGCGCGAGAGTTGGCAGCGTATTCGTGAGAAAGTAACCAAGAAACTACGAAAGGTTTGAAGAGCTCAAGAGCCATGAGTTTTGGTAGACCACACTCATTAAGCTTAAGTTCAGGACCGATGACGATTACGGAACGACCAGAGTAGTCGACACGCTTACCAAGAAGGTTTTGACGGAAGCGACCCTGCTTACCTTTGAGAAGGTCAGAGAGGGATTTGAGCTTACGACGACCATTTTGTGAGCTAGCTTGACGTCCATGATTGGCATTATTGTCAATTAAAGCGTCAACCGCCTCTTGGAGCATACGCATTTCGTTGTGAATAATCACTTCTGGCGCATTGAGGTCGAGCAATTTCTTCAAACGATTATTACGGTTAATGACTCGACGGTAAAGATCGTTAAGGTCAGAAGTCGCGAAACGACCACCAGGAAGTGAAATCATTGGACGGAGATCTGGTGGGATGACTGGAATAACAGTCAAAACGAGATCTACTGGCTTGATATTGGAATTCTTCATACCTTCAAGCAATTTGATACGCTTGATAAGTTTGCGTTCCTTTTGACCCTTAGCGTCTTCAGCTTGCGCAGAGAGATCTTCGATCATGGCATCAAGATCAATTTCTTCGAGTAATTCGCGAATAGCTTGAGCACCCATTTTGACGGTGACAAGTTCTTCGTATTCTTCTGGAAGGTTGCGGTAATCAATTTCAGAAATTACGGCGCCCTTCTTCAAGCCTTCAAGAATATTCTTGCGGGAATAGAAATCAGCATCTAAAGCTTCAAGTTCTTTAGCTTCTTCATTAGCTAAAACTTCAGCGTTAGCACCTTCAGCCTTGGCAGCTTCAGAGTAACGAATCTTAATCGCTTGAATTGCAGCATCGTGTTGAGCGATCAAATCGCTTTTAACTTGTTCAATCTTCGCGTCATCAGCACTGATGATGAGGTAAGAAGCGAAGTAAACCACTTTTTCAATTGACTTGACAGTGAGGTCAAGTAAAAGACTCAAAGCAGATGGGGTACCACGCATGAACCAGATGTGAGCAACTGGTGCAGCGAGTTTGATGTGGCCCATACGTTCGCGACGAGCGATAGATTTGGTAACCAAGTTACCTTCCTTATCGACGGCAGCTTCACGAGAGCGGACACCTTTAAGTTTGCTATCATGTGGGTTAATATCTTTGACTGGACCAAAGATACGCTCACAGAATAAGCCATCACGCTCAGGTTTCTGAGTACGGTAATTGATGGTTTCTGGCTTCAATACTTCACCATAACTCCAGCTCAAGATGTCTTCGGCGCTTGCTACGCAAAGACGAATTGAATCGAAGTCGCTGGCTGAGATATAATTATCCATCCAAGCCATATTTTAGAGCTCCTCTCCGAGATCGACGCTTTCGTCGTCTCCTTCTGTTATTGATATTCCATCTTCAGTTAATGCTTCTTCAGTTTCTTCTTCAGTAAGATCGATGGTGTCGTTACTGTCGTCTTCAATATGAACATTGTGTCTGGCGTAAATTTGGCGGTCATCTTGTGCGCGTTCAATTTCGCGAGAAGTATCTTCGATTACAGAGTCAGCATCACGTGCTTCCCCATTGTCGAGAAGATCGACCTTAAGACCGAGACCTTGAAGTTCCTTGACTAAGACGTTGAAACCTTCAGGGAGTTTAGGGCCTTGGATTGGTTCATTCTTAATGATGGATTCGTAAGCCTTGGCACGACCATAAACGTCATCGGACTTGATTGTGAGCATTTCTTGAAGGATGCTGGCAGCACCGTAAGCTTCAAGAGCCCAAACTTCCATTTCTCCGAAACGCTGACCGCCGTTTTGAGCCTTACCACCGAGAGGTTGTTGGGTGACCATAGTGTAAGGACCAGTCGAACGAGCGTGAATCTTATCTTCGACCATGTGGTGAAGCTTAATCATGTGCATCACGCCAACTGCGGTCTTCTCGTGGAATGGTTCACCGGTGAGACCATCGTAAAGTTGAGTACGACCATTACTATCGATACCAGCCTTTTCAAGTTCCTTGGAGATTACTTCATCAGGAATACCGTTGAAGGATGGAGTTGCAACCTTATAGCCAAGGATGCGAGCAGCCATACCGATGTGGATTTCATAAAGCTGACCGAGGTTCATACGAGAAGGCACACCCATTGGGGAAAGTAAGACATCGATTGGGGTACCATCGGCCATAAATGGCATATCCTCAACGTTAAGTACGCGGGAAACTACACCCTTGTTACCGTAACGACCAGCCATCTTATCACCGACCTGAATCTTACGCATTTCAGCGACGTAGATCTTGATTTGCATGAGAACACCAGCCTTAAGTTCATGACCTTGTTCACGAGTGTAAATGCGGACGCCGATAACTTTACCGGAAGTACCACCACTCATGCGAACTGAGGTATCGCGGACATCTTTGGCTTTTTCACCGAAGATAGCACGAAGAAGACGTTCTTCAGAGCTGAGTTCTTGTTCACCCTTAGGAGTGATTTTACCGACGAGAATGTCGCCGTTTTTCACTTCAGAACCAACAGTCACGATACCGTCTTCACCGAGGTGGCGCAGAGCGTGCTCGGAAACGTTAGGAATGTCACGAGTAACTTGTTCTGGACCAAGTTTGGTTTCACGAACTTCTACATCGAAATCTTTAATGTTAATAGAGGTCAAAGTATCATCTTCGACAAGCTTGCGAGAAATCACGATGGCGTCATCCATGTTATAACCACGCCATGGCATGAAGGCAACGAGAAGGTTGCGACCGAGAGCGAGTTCATTATTTTCAAGAGAGGCGCCTTCGATAAGAGTGTCACCAGCTTTAACTTTTTGACCACGCACCGCCACACAACGTTGGTTGTAACATTGATCAGAGTTGGTTTGCTCAAAATGCTCGACAAGGTATTCCTTAGAAGTTTTGTCAGCATATTTCACGATGACGGATTTACCATCTGCCTTTTCGACTACACCGTCACCTTCGGCGACGATAAGTTGAGAAGTGGCGCGAGCGATATCGTTTTCGATACCAGTACCAACGGTTGGGGCTTGGTTACGGAGAAGAGGCACAGCCTGTTTCTGCATGGCACAGCCCATGAGTGCACGGTCGACACGGTTCTTTTCCACGAATGGAATCAGAGCAGCGGAGATACCGAGAATTTCCTTGTGAGCGGCATCGACGTGGGTAACCTTAGATGATTCAACCTGAACTGGCTGACCATTCACACGAGCGGAGACCCATTCGTCTTCAAATTCACCCTTGGCGTTTAATTTTACAGAGGTATCGGCGATTACCATATCGCGTTCAACACTAGCATCGACGTAAATCACTTCGTCGGTAACTTTACCTTTTTTCACTACGACGTATGGAGCTTCGATGAAGCCATATTCGTTAATACGAGCATAGGTAGCGAGGTTCAAGACGAGACCCACGTTACCACCTTCAGGGGTTTCAACGGTACAGATACGACCGTAATGGGTAGGGTGAGTATCACGCACATCGAAACCGGCGCGTTCACGAGTGAGACCACCAGGACCCATAGATGATAGACGGCGCTTGTGGGCAAGCTCACCGAATGGGTTGTAAGAGTCCATTAGCTGAGAAAGCTGAGAAGTACTAAAGAATTCACGAACTGCAGCGACCACTGGACGTGGGTTAAGAAGCTGAGATGGAGTGACTTTTTCTTTAGCGTCAACCATAGACATACGGTCTAAGATATTACGTTGCAAACGAAGCATACCAAGACGGAATTGACGTTGGACAAGCTCACCAACCATACGGACACGACGGTTAGAAAGTGAATCGATGTCGTCAGCTGGCTCTTGTGTATTATTCAATCGAATAATTTCTGCAATAATTGCGACGAGATCGTCCATTTGCAAAGTACGATGAGTGCTGTCGTTGGGAGTGTCAAAGCCAAGACGTTGGTTAATCTTGAAACGACCGACACGAGAGTAGTCGTAACGCTTGTAGTCGAAGAAAGTACGTTCAACCATGGAACGGGCGTTTTCGACAGTAGCTAAGTCACCTGGGCGGAGACGACGGTAAACTTCAAGAAGGGCAGCAGCTTGAGAGCTGGTGGTGTCCTTATCGATAGTGGAGTCAATGTAATTAATCGCACCAGTGTCAACATTTTCGAATTTAGCCTTAATATCAGCATCCTTGACAACGCCAAGAGCGCGGAGAAGGGTGGTGACCGGAATTTTACGACGGCGGTCGATCTTGACATAGATACAACCATTTGGTGCGGTCTCAAATTCGAGCCATGCACCACGACCTGGAATCACCTTAGCACCGTAATAGCGCTTCATGCCAATGGTTTCGGCGGTGAAAAAGACACCAGCTGAACGAATCAACTGAGAGACAATCACACGCTCAGTCCCATTAATAATGAAGGTAGCACGGTCAGTCATCCATGGATAATTACCGAAGTAAATTTCCTGTTCGACGACTTCGCCGGTGACTTTATTTTGAAGTTCTGCTTTGACGTGCAAAGGAGCTTCGTAAGTTTCAAGATTATATTTGGCTTCCTGAATGGTGTGTTTTGGAGCCTTAAACTCATAATCTTTAAACTTTAGTGACAATTTTTGACCAGTATAGTCATCAATTGGATTGAGTTCGGTGAAAACTTCGCGTAGACCCGAACGTACAAATTCTTCCCAAGAATCTTTCTGATGTGCAGTAAGATCAGGGATAGGCAATTTGTCTCCTTCAGTGAAAAAGACACGACTACCATCTGGAATGGTACTATTTTTACTCACTTTTCCCTCTTATTTAGTGTTAATAATCTTTAGCGCCGAAGATTACTGCTACTTATGTCTTTTTACCTCGCTAAAATAAAAAGACATGTTTATAGTAGGCACACTACTTCTTGTAGTTATTTTAACGCATTTTCGGGATTTTTCAAGGGGCATTTTCTAAGACTATTTTAGAGTAAAGGCACCTGGCTTGCCTGGACGATCGATACGAGCGTAGGTGATATCTTGACCTGCAGCATGAGTGCCGTTACCGCCGACAAGATTGTCATATCCATTCATATTAAATATATTATCCGATTGCGTAACTTTGGTAGTGACAAAGCTGTCTGAGGCATAAATTGTCGTGAGATAATATTGCCAGCTAAATAGATCCTTCATATTTTCTACATTACTGGTATTCCAGCCAGTGAGATCTATCGTAATAAGCCATCCATCACTTAAGGCATATTCCATATTAGTGACATTTGAAACATCAAGAGCAGTTAGGTCAAGATGATCAACGTTCATATAATAAAACATACCGTACATATTTTTTAGACTGGTAGTCTTGAATTTAGGAGCAAAGCTACCGCCTAGACTGCCGCGATCGAATTTTAGTCCTTCAAACATCTCAGACATATCCTCTACATTCTGCGTATCAAGGCCATCAACATTTATTGCTGTGATTTCTTTGTCTATTTTGAAGAACATAAAACTAGTATCAGTGAGAGCTGGACTAATGAATTTTGGTAGATTGAGCTTAGTAATGTGATGGTTCTCATGAAAAAGGCTCTTCATGGTGGTTAAATGCGGGGCATTCAGAATGCTGTTTGGCCAAATTACCTCAGAAACAGCGTAATATTGACCACCGACGGGATATGACAGCGATGCCTCTTTTCCACTGAACATGCCCTCCATAGTGGTAGTATTTTCCAAGCTAAAATGCGAAATATCAAGAGATGGAGTCATAAATCCCTGGAACATACTTTGCATGGTAGTGATACTATTGGTTTTGAAGTTATTTGAAAAAGCGGCGGGAGCTGACGAATATGCAAGATAGAACATGAATGAAGCATTTTCGATGCTATTAGTTTTTAGTAGTGGAATAATTTGCTTCAGATCGAGACTTTCAGCATCCGCAAATAGACGACTAGCGTTTGTGACGCTTTTTAGATTAAGTTGACTATAATTACCGATCTCGGTCAATCTTTGGCAATTTTCGAATGCCGATGCCATATTAGTGACATTTGAAGTATCAAAAACAGTTGGTAAAATAATTTTTTCAGCAGCATAATTATCCTTAAAGATTTCCTGGATATTCTGAAGTGTACCACCATTAATATTGAGTTTTTCAAGATAAATTTCAGTCATACTGTATGTTCCCTTAAACATACTCGCCATAGTGACGACATGCGAGGCAATCATTTTTGAAGGATTTAGATTCAAAGTTGTCATGTTACCGCAATCATGGAACATACTTGTTAAGTCTTCTGCGGTTCTAAAGGTGATTTTTGGCAGGCTAATGGTAGTGACCGCAGATACAGAAAAGAAGGTCCGGTTGAAATTGCTTGTTTTATTAAAAGTGGCTTTTGGCAGTTTTATTTCAGTTAAATAATCTTGATCCTCAAACATCGACGATGCGTCTTCTAATTCATTAAATACCGCATTGGACAGATTGACCGATGTGGCTCGCCCCCCGTAAAACATACGACTAGCGTTTTTTGCATGTGCAAAGGTAGCACTTTGAAGATTAATGTCAACAAGTTGTTCATAAGTATATTCAAACATTGATGAGATGTCTTCAGCATTTGCAAAAGTTGCTTGGCTAATAGTAAGCGTATTGATTTTTGATTCCATGAACATGGCATTAGCATTGACTACGCTATCGAAGGTGGCACTTGGTAGACTGACTGTATTAATTTCCACCGACTTAAACATATTAGATGCATTTTTCGCGGCTAAAAAGGTAGCATTGTTCATTTTAAGTGTATCATTGAAATATACATCCTCAAACATACTAGTCACATCTTCTGCAGCGGCAAAAGTAGCCTGATTAATATCGAAGGTACTGAGAGATTTGATATTTTTAAACATGGAGTTGGCGTTTTTAACCTTAGCAAAGGTGACATTTGGTAATTTTATTTCAGACGATTTGAAGTCTTCAAACATCGATGAGGTGTCTTCGGCATTATTGAATAGCCAATTTGTGGTGCTATAATCAATATTTAAGTTAATATCCTTAAAAGCATTTTTGAAATTTTTAGCTTTATTTGCAACAGATTCAAAATCTGATCCGATTTTGTAAACCCCAGAATTTTCGAAGATTGATTCAGCGTTTTCGATTGGAGAGTTTTTAAATAATTCAAAAAACTTTAGCGCAGAAGTATCTATATAGTTAGATCCTGGCGAGGCGGTGTGAAACAAATGAGAGATATCTTTGGTCTTCTTAAAGTTTAACATCGAAACGGACCTGCCATCATAAAAACTAAAGCCTGCATCTCCATTAAGACTTTGGAAGCCAGCATACATATAAGAGAGGTCTTCTGGGAATATTAATTCCGTAGCATAGCTCCAAATGCAGGCATGATAACTTGTGGATTGGCTGCCACGGCTCCCTACCCCCAAATACACTTCAACTTCAGAGTCTGGGACGGAGATGACAGATATATTTTCTGGGGGGATATCCTCTTCGCATTTTTCTACACCAACCCTAATATTGATGTCATAATAATTCCAAAGAGGGGATTCTAAAGGATCGTCATATGCACTACCAGTTGGGCGTTTGAGCGCTTTATTGATTTCTAGACCACTAACTAACTGGGCGGAGGCTTGCTCGTCTGAAATAAGGCTAAAGATGAGCTTTCTTTTATAGCTACCTGGAGTGATAGTATTTTCTAATTCAAAACCTAGATTAAACTTAATAATATCCGCACTTTTAAGCTTAGTCTTCACCCGTTTAATCATTTCAGGAGTGTCTAAGGCAGGTATGGCATTATAAAGTTTATTATCGGTGTTCTCGATATTATATCCATATTGATTATGCATATCCTCAGAGAGTTTATTGTCGCTACCACTGACAGATGAGATATAGTCTGCGTTACTAGCATCTGGACTAGTAAGCGCAGTATTCTCGCTGTCACTACTCATGAAGAGCTTGTAGCCAAATACGCCGTCAGAATTCACCGTAATATCGGCGGTTTTGGAAGCTTCAACCTTACCTGAAGTCGGAAAATCAGCATGCACATTGGTGTCACCGACAATTGAAATAGAAATATTTGGTGCAGCAAAGGTAGATTGGCTGAAAAGAATGCAAAGAAAATTAGATAAGATAAATGTTAATAGATATTGAAAAACTAACCCACCTTGATGGTATTGCTGAAACTTTCGCTTCACACTCATTATTCTCTCCCATTGTTTTTTCGTAATTTGCCTAGTTCTAATTAGCAAAACTATTTAATCTGATTGTTTTTATTTTAACATAAAAGGAATGAAAAATGAATAAAAAAATATGATTTTTAATATATAAAGAATCCAATTTTTCTGATAATCAAAAAACCACCTGATTTCGGGTGGGATTTTTGAACATATAAGCTCTCAACTTGTTTATGTAAGCCGACTCGCAGTTAGGCTTCGTTCAAAAATGAACTATCATTAGTATAACCATTATGATATTGAATGTCAAGAGAATTTAGCAAGAAAAATACCCCATTTTCCGGGGTATTTTCGACAGTTATAAAATAATTCTGCGTAGCCTATTAAACTTCGAGATCATCGAGATCGGCGAGCTCGGCACGAGTTTTCTCAGCGAGGCCGTCGTTTTCTGTTTCAGTTTCGTCATCGTAATCAGCAACGGTGCGAGCGGCGGTAGGTTCGCCTTCACCTTCGAGTTCATCGGTGTTGACAATCTTGAGATTGTAGCGAGCATCATTCTTCGTACCAAGAGCGCGAAGAAGGGTGCGGATAGACTGAGCGGTAGCACCACGACGACCAATGACGCGACCGACATCTTCTGGGTCGACGGAAAGTGAAAGTAAGACACCTTTTTCATCAATTACACGGTTAATAGCGACTTTTTCTGGATTACTGACAAGAGTTTTTACGATAAATTCGACAAATTGTTGGTCAATGGTTGACATAGGTTCTCCGGTTAAGTTTATGGTTATATTATAGCACTTTTGGTGAAAAAACGCCCCTCTTCGGAGCGTTTTTTAAGAAATTAAGCTTCAGCTTCTTCTTTTGGTTGATTCTTACGAAGCTTGTCTGCGTGCTTTGGAGCTTTTTGCTTCTTGGTAGGTTCTTTGACCCAGTCAGGAAGCTTCACACCTTCAAGTTTCAAGATACGAGCTACACGGGTAGATGGTTGAGCACCATTCTTGAGGTAGAACTCGATCTTTTCCTTGTCGAGGGTGGTTTTCTTAGTTTCTGGATTGTAATTGCCGACCTCAGCCACAACGCGTCCAGAAAGTGGATGACGCTGGGATTCTTGGACGACTAGTCGAAATGTTGGGTAGTGAGTACGACCATTACGCTGCATACGAATCGCGAGCATGTTTTCTCCTTAATTAATTTTAGATATTTTAACTGATTTTCTGGAAAATTGCAAATTATCCAAAAAACAATGGGGCCTATACGTAATCTGGATGATAAATTACTTGCGAAGGGTGAGACGACCAGTGGCTGGAAGTTGGTTGCCGAGGTGTTTTTTATAATACTTGATACCTTCGGTGGCGGCATTAGACTGAGCCTCTTGCTTACTATGTCCGGAACCAGTGCCGCGAATACGACCCGCAACCACTACATTTACTGAGAAGACACGGTCATGATCTGGGCCTTCCTCTTTGATGACGTGATATTGTGGCGTAGCGCCATCGGTTTTTTGAGCTAATTCTTGTAAATAGCTCTTCGAGTCGCGCCAAGATTCGTTGATGATGATTTCGTCCATCTTAGTCAAAATATGCTGATAAATAAACTGCTTAGCGCGCAAATACCCCTGATCAAGATAGATTGCACCAGTCACCGCCTCGAAGCAGTCGGCAATAATCGAGGCGTGAGTGCGGTCACTACCGAGCTTTTCACCTTTCGAGAGACGAATGAGATGTAGGTAACCGATTTCAGTGGAAGCACGACCAATCGATTCCGTACGGACTAAGGCTGAACGCCAAGCGGTCATAATTCCCTCTGGTTCAGCAAAATTACGATAGAGAAAATCAGAGGTGACGAGCTCTAAAATCGCATCGCCGAGAAACTCTAAACGTTCATTATGTTCGATGTGGGCCTTTTTATGTTCATTCACGTAACTTCGGTGAGTAAGCGCGGTGATAAAGAGCGAAATATCCTTAAATTCGATACCCATTTTTTCTTTGGCGAAGTCGGCGTAGAGAGCTTTTGTATCAGCGGTAAACTCTTCAGCATTTTGAGGCTGCTTCCTGGTTTTATTGACTGCCACCTCGTCAATATGCTGCCTGATGTCCGCGATATTAATTTGATAATCAGCAAGATTTATTTCTTGTTCCATAACTACTTTCTTGGGAATCTTTTGGATACTTGAACTATTTCAAGTATCCTGAGAAACTCAAATTTATTTAATATTCTCCTTGACGAATGCGTTTTTTTGCGATAAGCATGAGTTTTTCAATATCTTCATACTCAATGACATTAATCGCATCCTGGAAGCTAAACCATTTGATGCCATTCATCCATTTTTCTTTGGTCGGGCGCTCCGTAGTATCAAGTGAACGTACGAGATAAATTTGCGTAGTCATCAGCACTAGTTTATCAATACGACGATACTTGAAGTGGATCTTTCCGAGCCAAGAAAGGACCTGGATATGGTTCAGACCGGCTTCTTCGCCAATTTCGCGAATGGCGGTCTGTTTTGCGGTTTCACCCGGCTCAATATGTCCCTTGGGAATAGTCCAACGGTTTTTCGAATCTTGGATGAGTAAAACTTCAATATCTTTTTTGTCTTTAGTCAGTCTGAAAACGATACCACCAGAGGTCGGTTCGCGGACAATTTCTTTGATGGTCGGTTTTTTCTTGAGAATTTTTTGTTGAAGTTTTTTAAGATTGGAGTCGCGAGAATTTCGTGTCCTTGGGGTAAATGCGCGACGGGAATCAGTTTTGGCCTTTGGTTTAGTCTTCTTGAGGTTTTTCGCCTTCGACTGAACTGGTCTTTGATTGTTCATTTGTTCCTTCAGATTTCTCGAACCCGAGCTGTTTATAAGCGGTACCGAGAACACCGTTGACGAACTTGGACGAATTTTCCGAGCCAAAAGCCTTAGCCAATTCAACAGATTCATTGATAGCAACTTTTGGTGGCACGGTTTGAGCTTCGAGCTCATAGAGCCCAAGGCGCAAAATATTACGGTCAATCGCGGCAATAGAGGCGAGTGGCCATTCTGGTGCTAATGGATGTAATTCTTGATCAAGTTTTTCTTGATGTTCCAAAATACCCTTGGTAGTATTGATAATAAAATCAGTATCACCAACGGCTTTAACGTATGGTTCGATATTTTTTGCGATAATAACATTAATGTCGGCTGTAGCGTCGCCCGCCAAACTTCTCACCTCATATTCATAGAGGCTTTGAAGGATAATTATTCTGCCAAGGTGCCGATTACTTGCCATTATTTTTCGCTTTTCTTTGTCTTTTTAGTAGCTTTAACTGCGGTTTTAACAGTTTTAACTTTAAGATTTGGGGTTTTCTTAGCAGTTTCGAAAGCCTTAATAGGTGATTTCTTGTTAACTGCACGAGCTAAGACAAGACGAAGGTGACTACGGCGTAGACCAGTCTTTCTTGGGCTGCTTTGCTTTTTAGGTTCAGGCATTAAATGCTCCTTGTTAATATATAAATTTGTATTATTGTACTATAAAAACCCGTGGTTTGCAAGAAAAAATCAGAGCAGGTGAGAGATTTTTCGTGAATTTTTGAGAAAAGTTTTTTAGACTTAGGCCACGATGCTGACGAGGCGAGTATTTGGTGGGAAAATAATTTTTCGTGGCTCACCATTCAGATATTTTTGAACATTTTCGTCGGCTAGGGCAAGTTTTTGGATTTCTTCTTTAGTAATATCCGTCGAAAGTTGCAACTTAGCGCGGACCTTTCCGTTCACTTGAATGATATATTCGGCAGTTTCGCTGACTAAAGCAGATTCATCGTAGGTTGGCCAAGAAATGTCGAACCCGAGTGTCTCGAGCATTTCTGAGGAGAGATGTGGGGCGAATGGATAAAGCAACTTAGCGAGTGCCACTAGGTCAGCGTGGGCGGCGCCGTTTTTATAGAGATGATTAACAAATTCCATGAGAGCAGCCACCACGGTATTAAAGTTCGCACGGTTCATATCGTCAGTGGCTTTCTTGATGGTTTTGTGACGAGCCATTAGATTAACCTCGTCATCGACACGAGCGATGGTATTTTCAAGATAAACTAAATTAAAACAGCGGTTGAGGAAGCGGTAAACCCCACCAATGGCTTTAGTACTCCAGGCAGCATCTTCATTGTAGGGGCCGATAAAGAGCTCATAGGTGCGCAGCGTATCAGCACCGTAACCTGAATCAATCACATCGAGTGGATCAATGACATTACCTTTAGACTTACTCATTTTTTTGCCATCTGGCGCATTAATGTAACCGTTATAAAGCAAGGTCTTGACTGGCTCTTCGAAAGGCAGCAAACCTAAATCATGGAAGAACATGGCCCAGAAACGCACATAAAGTAAGTGAGCCACGGCATGGTCACCACCGACATAGATATCGGTCGGAGCCCAATATTTGACAGCCTCTTGATTCCAAGCATGCTCTTTGTCATTAGGTGAGGTATAGCGCCAGAGATACCAAGAGGAACAAGCGTAACCATCTAAGGTATCGGTCTCACGGGTCATTTCTTCGCCATTGATAATAACTTTTTTCCAATCTTCGGCCTTAGCGAGAGCAGAACGGCCAGAGCTATCAGGTTTATAGTCGGTAATGTCTGGCAAGACTACTGGTAATTGATCTTCAGGAATGGCGTGAGGATTACCGTCCTTATCATAGGCAATTGGAATTGGACAGCCCCAGTAGCGTTGGCGAGAAATCAACCAGTCGCGCATACGATAAGTAGTGCGAGGCGCGGCAATCTGGTCTTTTTCAAGATCCTTAGTGATTTTTGCCTTAGCTTCCTCAGAGGTGAGACCGGTATAGTCGCCAGAGTTAATTAAAATTTCATTTTCATCAATCACGGTTTTCACTTCGAGGCTATACTTTTCGGCAAAAGCCTGGTCACGCTCATCATGAGCTGGCACCGCCATCACAGCACCTTCACCGTAGCCGATTAAGATATAGTCAGCGACATAAATTGGCATTTTGGCACCAGTAACTGGATTAATCGCGAAGCTGCCAGTGAAGACGCCGGTCTTTTCCTTGTTTTCTTGACGTTCGATTTCGGATTTTTTGATGGCGTTTTTAGCATATTCTGCCACTCCGGCTTTTTGGTCTTCCGTAGCAAGCTCAAGCGCAAGTGGATGTTCTGGGGCGAGTACCAAGAAGGTGGCGCCAAAAATCGTATCGATCCGAGTAGTAAAGACCTTAATTTGACGAGTGGAATCGGCTACTTGGAAGACCACCTCTGAACCGACAGACTTGCCAATCCAGTTTTTCTGCATGGTCTTGATTTTCTCTGGCCAATCGAGACTATCAACATCGGCGAGTAGGCGATCTGCATAATCAGTAATTTTGAAGAACCACTGCTTCATTTTCTTTTTTTCAACTTCGGTACCACAGCGCCAACAATGACCATTTTCTACCTGTTCATTGGCAAGCACGGTTTGATCATTCGGACACCACCACTGATAGCTCTCTTTTTGATAAGCTAAACCGTTCTTAAATAATTGCAAGAAACACCACTGGGTCCATCGGTAATATTCAGGATCGGAGGTGTTAATTTCGCGTGACCAGTCAATGGCAAAACCGAGACGCTGAGCTTGTTTACGGAAGTTTTCGGTATTAATGCGAGTAGCTTCTTTCGGAGAAACACCGGTCTTAATCGCGTAATTTTCGGCTGGCAAGCCAAAGGTATCGTAACCGAATGGACGTAGAACATTATAGCCGTTCTGAGAATAAAAACGCGCTAAGGCATCGACAATAGAAAAATTACGCACGTGCCCCACATGAAGACCCGCACCAGATGGGTATGGGAACATTTCGGCGAGGTATTTTTTCGGTTTGTCAGAATTCTCCTCTGCCTTGTAGGTTTCCTGTTCGGCCCAAATTTTTTGCCATTTTTGTTCGATTTTTAAGGGATTATAACGTTCCATTTAGCTCCTATTTTCTTTATTATAACACTTTAATTCATAGAGTATCATCCCGGTGGCCACCGAAACATTAAAAGATTCCTTGCGACCAACCATAGGGATCTCGACAAAGACATTTAATTTTTCACGAAGTTCTTCGGCAATGCCGTCGACTTCTTCGCCGAGAACCAAGGCAACTTTTGGTCCGATTTTTGTGTGAAAATCTGGTGAGTTAATCTGAATGAGACGTTGATCGTTTAGATTATTTTCTAAGCCTACGAGCTGGAAGCCTTCCTCGTGATAATTTTCTAGGGTCTGAAGAATGTTATCAGTCGCTGCTAGATCTAGATATGCTTCAGCGCCAAGCGCGGTCTTATGGATTTTGGCGGTAATGTTTTCGGCAATATGCGGAAGTTCTTTCGATACGGGGAGCGGGGTTGGAGTGTAACCAGAAAAAATCACGTTCTCGACCCCCAGCCCTTCGGCGGTACGCAAAATCGCGCCTACATTCAAGATGGAGCGAATATTATGCAAGATAAGATGAATTTCACGAGCCATATATCTATTATACTAGATAGAAAACTGTTATGTTTAATGTTATAATCAAGTTTATGGATAAAATAACATTAAACTGGTTAAATGAGCTGAAAGATAATAATATCGCTGGACCTGATGTGGATCGCTCGATGGCCTATGCTAAGGATCTCTTAAAGGGGCTTTCGACGATTAGTCAATTCTCACAGGGCGTGACAATTTTTGGTTCTGCCAGAACTAAAGAAAAAGACGTTTACTATCAAAAAGCCATGAAGCTTGGCCGTCTACTTGCAGAAAATGGCCATCCAGTGATCACCGGTGGTGGTCCTGGCATTATGGAAGCAGCGAACCGTGGCGCCTTCGAATATGGTGGTCGATCAGTGGGCCTAAATATCATTTTACCGCATGAGCAAAAAATTAATCCTTACCTCACCGATACTATGGAATTTCACTATTTCTTTGCTCGCAAGGTGATGCTGGTGATGTCGAGCAAAGCTTACGCATTTTTCCCTGGTGGATTCGGCACCTTGGATGAACTTTCCGAAGTTCTAATGTTAATGCAAGGTAAGAAAATGCCAAAAATGCCATTCTTCTTCATCGGAAAAGCTTACTGGAAACCATTGATTAAATTCTTCTCTAATACGATGATTAAGGAGGGTATGATCAAAAAGGAAGATTTGAGGATTTTCAAGGTGACAGATGATGTGCGCGATGTAGTGCTCGCCGCAAATAAAATTGGACATCTGAAGATTGACCAGAATATCTATAATAATTTCAAGTCGGTCTAAGGTTTTAGTCAAAATTTAATTTCGGCTTGGTTCGTCTAGATATAATTAAGCTAAAACTTATGACAGAATCGTTTTTAGATTAAATAATAAAAAATAGAGCCTCGGGACTCTATTTTTCTTTCTAAAGACTAAGAGTTTAGGTTTTTATAGCTTTATTTTTTTATACCTAAATATTAAAGTCTTTGGATTGGCATTGGATGAAGATCTTCATCACCATAAAGGGTGCCGGCTTGAGCACTAATATGAGAAATCACAGAGGTGGCATTAGCGGCGGCAAAAATTAGGGCATCCTTAAACTTTTTACCATCCAGGGTGGCGGACAAAAATCCTGCGCCAAAGGCGTCGCCTGCGCCAGTGGTGTCTTTCGGGGTTTTCATTTCATATTCCGCTAAGCGATAGGTTTCTTTACCATTGGTGGCAATAGAGCCACGAGCGCCCGCCGTAATAATAACCGTTTTGACATAACGAGCCAATTTAACCAATAATTCTTCGAGGATTTCCCCGCCGATCAAGGTTTTCGCTTCTTTTTCATTCAAAATTAAAACATCGACATCTTGAAGTAGGCCTAAAAGTTTCTTCTTCTCGGCAATCTCCTCCATGCCAGGATTCCACATAATCTTAGTGCCCTTCTCTTTGGCTTTTTCAAAAAAGCGCAGGCAGGTATTCATATCGCCATTCAGACTGGTAACATAGAGCCAATCTGGATTAGACAGATCAAGATCAGAAGCTTCGAGTTTAGTAAAGCTTTCCGAAGCGCCACGACAAGTCAAAATCGTACGCTTGCCGGTTTCAGAATCGAGCAAAATCACCGAAATGCCAGTCTTTTTGCGAGTAAAATTCAAGTAGCTAGTGTCGACGTTTTCGTTTTGGAGAAAATTCAAAATAGCATTAGCTGCACTATCGCGACCAAAATTAGAAATCACGATAGTTTCGTGGCCGTGTCTAGTAAAATTCGTGGCAGCATTGACCGCACCACCGCCAACCTCGAAACTGTTTTTGTCCATAGTGAGCTTCTCGCCAGTCTTAATCTCGCCAAGATCGTTGTGGTCGATCATATAGATGTCTTGCAAGACACTACCGAGGCAAACTACGCGACTCATAGGAAGACTCCACGTTTTTTGGCTTCTGCGACGAGAGCCTCATAGGCAGCCTTTTTATCTTCGGGTTGAGAAAGTGCAGAGCCAACATTAATCACATTCACTTCGTAATTAGCGAGAGCACGCACATTAGTCAGATTAGCACCGCCATCCCAACCAATTTCAATATCAGGCTTAATACTGCGAATAATTTTGACCTTTTCGGCCTGTAAAATATCGGCTTTGGCGCCTTGCTGGCCGAGATTGCCAGCAAAAATCAGGGCATGATCAGCGACTTCAAGATATTTTTTAATTAAACCAGGGTAGGTAGTCGGAAGAATTGCCACTCCGGCTCTTATCCCAGCTTTTTTTAGCTGATCGAAGATTGGCAATAAATCTTCTGAAGCCTCGGCATGAAAAATCGCTAAGTGTGGATGCAGGCGTAAGACTTCAGACAAGTGATCGCTCGGACGAATAGCCATAATGTGCAGGTCAAATTGAATACCGTTCGGAAGCTGAGAAATTGAACTTTCTGGCACGCTATGATTCGGCGTAAAAGTGCCGTCCATCAGATCAATCTGAATACGTTTAGCAAACGAAATATAGGCCTTCATTTGCTCGACAAAAACATTCGTGTCATCGGTTAAAATCGTTGGTACGATAATTGTGTCCTCACCCATATTTTTCCTTTTTAGTAAATATTTTCCTCATCTAGACGCTGATTCCGACGAATATAACGCTCTTCTGGAATAAATGGCTCTTCCAAAAATCCTGTGACGGACGCCTTAATTTCTTCCTCTGACATATAGTCTGAAGAAAGACAGAGGACGTTGGCGTCGTTATGTTTGCGGCCGACACGAGACAAAGATTCGGTATAACCACAAATCGCGCGAATGCCACGGAAGCGGTTGGCTTGAATCGAAATGCCATGCGCGGAACCACAGATAAGGAAGCCACGCGCGGTAGGGTTTTCGCGCACCGCACGAGAGACGGCAATTGCAGAATCATTAAAATCGTCGCCAGGTTGAATCGTGAGAGGACCAAGATCCTTTACCTCAATATTCATTTCAGGATGTTGATTTTGATATTCGGCCAAAAAAGTCAGAAGACGCTGCTTAACAGTAAAACCACGATGATCAGAGGCGACGTAGAGTTGCATTTTATTCCTTTCCAAAATCAGCGGTTAATTCGACGAGACGATTGGAATAGCCCCATTCATTGTCATACCAGGCCACAATCTTAATCAAATCACCGTCCACCACATCAATGAGCGGAAGGTCGACGATGCAGGAATGTGAATCACCACGATAATCGGATGAAACTAATTCTTCATGAGAAACGCCGAGAATACCTTCATAGAATGGCTCGCTGGCAACTTTTTCAAAAAGCTGGGTGAGCTCTTCCTTGGTGGTAGTACGAGAAAGCACGGCAGTAATATCAGCAAGCGAAACTACAGGGGTCGGAACACGGACAGAAAGACCATTGAACTTGCCCTTGAGGCTTGGAATGGTCAAGGCTGCAGCTTTTGAAGCGCCAGTGGTAGTTGGCACGATATTTTCGGCAGCAGAACGAGCTTCACGAAGATCCTTGGATGGGGCATCGAGTAAACGCTGAGAACCGGTATAAGAATGCACGGTGGTCATCATAGCTTTCTTGACGCCAAAATTATCTTCAAGCACTTTCATGATTGGGGCAATACAGTTGGTGGTGCAGGAAGCATTGGAAAGAATTTTATCTTCCTTGGTAACTTCACCTTCGTTGACACCGAGTACGATAGTTTTAGCGCCCTCGCCCTTAGCAGGAGCAGAAATCACTACCTTGCGAGCGCCGGCAGTGAGATGAGCTTTAGCTTTTTCTGGATCAGTGAAGAAACCAGTGGATTCAATTACTACATCTACACCTAATTCACCCCAAGCGAGATTAGCTGGATCTTTTTCAGAAAAGACGCGGATTTTTTTGCCATCCACAATAATATTTTGATCATCATAAGTCACTTCACGACTGTAAGTACCATAACTGGAATCATGCTTGAGAAGAAAAGCGAGCGTTTTAGTATCGGTCAAATCATTAATAGCTACAACTTCGAGATCACGTCGCATCAAAGCAATTTTTAGAGCATTTCGACCAATGCGGCCAAAACCATTGATTGCAATTTTAATCATTTTCCTCCTTTTTCTTTTATTATAGCATAAGAGAGTTGCTAAAAACAAAAAAATACCACCCGGAAGAGGTGGTATTTTCGTACTCGTAATTTAAGCGCGAGCAAAGTGAGCAAAAGCACGGTTGGCTTCGGCCATGCGGTGAGTGTCTTCCTTTTTCTTGAAAGCAGCACCAGCACCGTTGAAAGCATCGACGATTTCAGCCTCGAGACGGCGTGAGTATGGCATACCCTTGCGAGAACGAGCTGATTGCACGAGCCAAGAGAAGGCAAAGTGCATTTGACGGTGACCAGAAATTGGGAATGGAATTTGGTAGTTAGCACCACCGACACGGCGGGACTTAACTTCGAAATCTGGAGAAACGTTAGCGACAGCCTTTTCAAGGACTTCCACTGGATTCTCAGAGTTCAATTTCTTAGCAGCACCTTCGATCGCAGCGTAAACTGCGCGTTCAGAAGCTTGCTTTTTACCATCAAGCATTGATTTGTTAATCAAGCGTTGAACGAGAACTGACTGATATTTGCGATCAGGCATCACCTTACGTTCGAGAGATTTGGTAGTTTTACGTGGCATAATTACTTACCCTCCTTCTTAGCGCCGTATTTAGAACGGCCTTGCTTACGACCATTAACACCTTGAAGGTCGAGAGTACCACGAACGATGTGATAGCGGACACCTGGAAGGTCAGGCACACGGCCACCACGAACGAGCACTACAGCGTGTTCCTGAAGGTTGTGACCTTCACCGCCGATGTAAGCCCAAACTTCTTGACCGTTGGTAAGACGCACACGAGCGACCTTACGAAGAGCAGAGTTAGGTTTCTTTGGGGTTTTGGTAGTAACCTTGATACAAACACCACGCTTAAAAGGTGAAGCTTGGTTGTAGTAACGAGTTTTAAGAGTGTTGACGATAGAACCAAGGGCTGGTGACTTAGACTTTCTAGCAGCAACCTTACGAGGTTTACGGATCAACTGATTAATTGTTGGCATTAGTTTCCTCTTGTGTTATTGATAAAAATCTGATTCTTCATCAGTGGTGAAGCTCTAGATAAAACTTCACAGCTTGAATAGCTATAATACGATATTTTACAACCTCAAGCGAGCCTTTTCCTTACAGCAGTAGAATTGGCTTGAAACTCGTTAGTTATTATACCTGTATTCGTGAATTTTGTCAAAGTCAGTTCTGAGTATTTATTTCATTTTACGTATATTTAACAAGGTCATAGGAAAGATTTTATTTATGCCAGAAACAACCTGGAGAGGTTGGCGGATTATCAAAACGTGCACCAGTGGAAGACCACCCATAACAGGATGTGCCGTTTTGACCAGTTATATTCGAACGGTAAAACATATCGCTTCCATTCGTTACTTTTGTGGTTACAAAGCTATCTGACGCGTAAATTCTATTTATATTGGACAGTCCAAACATATAGTTTATATTAGTGACATTACTGGTGTCCCACCCAGTTATATCAATTTCTTCAACAATAGCTCTATCCGGACTTTGGTTTAGCATACCAAATGTGTAGGACATATCAGTTACGTTTTTTGTATTAAAAGATGATAAATTTACCTTTCTTGGAAGATTAGTAAAGTAGAATAGTGCACTCATATTAGTAACGCTTGATGTGTCAAGATTAATAGTAAGATCGCTAATACCATCAAACCCGTTTTCAATATAACAAAACATTGCTTTCATATTTTCTGCTGCTGAGGTGTCAAAATCATCTAGATCGACTGACGTTACGCTTACGAGACCATAAAAGGCAAATTGGAGATCCTTTAGATTCGGTGCAGTGAATTTTGGAGCCTTAATTTTTCGAATAAAAGCATTTGAACGAAATAGGCTATTCGCATCTTTCAGTTTGGGGGCCAAATGTTTTGCTGGCCAAATTACATCAGTAACACCATAACTTTCAATATATTGCGACCCGCGTTTACTATATTCAAATTCTTCATATATTCCCATAAACATCCTACTCATATCTTCTAGATTATCAAATCTAAAATGTGAGATATTTACATCTACGCGGGAAAATCCTGCAAACATTGCTTTCATGGTTTTGACAGTACTAGTATTAAATTCATTATTAAATTCTACCGGTCCGCCAGCTCTAGCATGATAAAACATATACGACATATCAGTGACGTTATTTGCCTTAATCACTTTTGCAATTTGATCCGTATAATGCAACGATGTCGTATTATAAAACATCTTGGACATATTCGTGACATTATCTGTATCGATCTGGTCGAAATTTTTTAGCGTGGTGAGATTGGAACAATTCTCAAATAATGAACTCATATCAGTAGTGGCAGTCGTATCGATAATTTTCGGCAATGTCACACTGACTACCTTTGAATTTTTGAACATATTTTTAATATTGGCAGGTCGAGCGGCCGTATTCAGATTTTCTAACTCCACATAAATTGGTTTCTTGTAATCTTCATACATGGACTCCATATTGGTGATTTTCTGACCACCAAGCATGAAAGTATTTGCAAATAAAGCATCCTTTATGTCTGCGCCCATAAACATCTCGGAAAGATCCTCAGCTTTATTAAATCTGAACTTATCGTTTACATTCCTAAAGCCATTAACCACATGAGAATTTTTAAACATTTTGGAAAAATTTTTGTTATTTTCAAAGGTCCATTTGTCAACATAAAACATGTCCGTGTTACATCCCTCAAACATGGAACTAGCATCCTCAACCTTATCGAATTTACCATTCCTTAAGTCGATATAATTTATATTTGTATCTTTAAACATTTTCGAGGTATTTTTTAGTGCATCGGTATTTATGTAATGTATATTCATATATAGGCTGTAACTTCCATAGTGATGTAGTCCTTCGAATGTGGATTCAGCTTCCTCGATGGGCTGATTCACCCAGAGGTTCGCTAATGGCTCCAGTTTATGTTCATATATGCCACTCCCAACATAGGTATTATGCATATAATGCGAAACATTCTTTATGTTATGAAAGTCGACGTCTTTCGCCGCATAACCATCAGCAAAATTAAATGATTGCTCACCATCAAGTCCAAGTCCCGCAAACATATAGGAAAGATCCTTATTCATAATAAAGACATCAGTCTCAGACCAGATGCATGGATAATAGTAGCCATCTTTTTTGTATACACCTAAGTAGGCTTCAGGGCTAGATTCGTCGGTGGAAATTTTAAAAGTGTTCGCGGCGGTAATCTGGTCACTACATTTATTTCTACCAAAGGTAAAATTTCTTAAATAATAAGAGCCGTCAGTAGGAACTTGTTTAGTGAGATCTGTGAGATATTCACCAGACAGCCCCATAGCTTTTCTAATACTGACGTTAATATCGCGACCTGGTTTCAAGGTGGTGGTCATAGTTTCCTTAGCAAGGAGAGTAAAGATGAGCTTATTTTTGTAATTATCGGTAGGAAGATTATTGTCTAAACCAAAACCTAAATTAAATTTAACAGTTTCAGTGGCAGGGTCTGGATTAGTTTTAATCTTAAGTGGAGTACTGAGTTTTGGGATGGCAGAGTAGATATCGTCATTTATGTCTTTTACATTGTAGCCGTATTGATTATGCATATTAGAGATGCTCGTGTCGGCTGAGACGGAGTCGATGTGGCTATGATTGTCGGTTTTTGATGGCATGAGATTATTTTGGTTGGTCTCACTGGACATAAGTAATTCATAGCCAGTGTAACTATTGGTAGAAACATTAATGTCTACGGTCTTTTTTAGGGTTTTACTAGAAACTGGATTATCTTGCTCAACATTAGCGTCGCCAGATATACCAATTGAGGCTGAGGTTGCAAAACTTGGCTCAGTTAAATTTAGGCAAAAGAAAAAGCTTAGCAGTATACCTGTTAAGCTCAATATATATATATATATATATATATTAGATTTTTGGTTCTGGTTAAAAACAAACTTTTGATAAAAATCAAGCTTCGATACAAACTTCGATACAAACTTCATTAACTTTTTCTCCTGTCGTTATTTTAGCATAAGAACGATAAATATGGAAGAAAAAATTAAAGCGTTATATTTGGGTTTCTATGGAGTTTATTGCGATCCTAGTTAGTTTTCTGGGATTTAGATTTCGTGGTAGTTTTCGTGGCAGCTTTTGTGGTAGTTTTTCTGGTACGGACCGCTGGTTTTTCGATAAGGACGCGCTGGTTGGCATCGTCAGTAAGAGCCTTGCGATAAGTGCGAGGCTGATTGTCGGTAATTTCGAGTGAGCCGAGGTCTTCGTTTTCGAGGTTTCGACTAATTTTCGACTCGAGGAAGAGTTTTAGCAGAGCCCAGACTACCACGTTGGTAGCAAGCGCAATGAAGCTAATCAGTGGAATAATTAGGAGTGCAACACCAAGAGCGCGATCCAACAGAGAGACCACGGCGGCGAGCAAGAAGAAAACAAGAGCGACCAAGCCATAAGTCACCTCGACAAGCTTGAGTTCTTCTTTATTTTGATAAAGATTTTTGAGATATTTCACAATTCCAAGTTGCATGATACTTATATCATATCACATTTTAGCATAATTACAACAGGTACACTGAATTAATCTCTCAAGTGCAACATCACCGAGCAAAAAAGATAATTCCCCTGTTTATCTACCTATTCGAGATAACTTAACTACGTATAAGGTTCAGCACCTTTGCAACACTTCATAAGGAGTTTTTAATCCTATTCC
>CALIJO010000018.1 GCA_938017655.1 uncultured Candidatus Saccharibacteria bacterium | reverse complement strand
GCTCCGACGTTAATCTCATTATGGTAGTGAATCCCGCCAAGCACAAAATTCTCATCCTTAATACTCCCCGTGATTTTTATGTCCCTCTCGCCATGAATGGCAAACTCGACAAACTCACACACGCCGGTCTTTATGGCGTCAACGAATCTATTCATACTCTCGAGAATTTTTACGGCATTAAATTCAATTACTATGCCCGTATTAATTTCGACGCCACCTCCGCTATTATCGATCAACTTGGCGGTGTCGATATCCATATACCTTACGTCGTGAACACTTATCATGGCCACCGTCACTACGAACCAGGAAATTATCACCTCAATGGTGATGAAGCCTTGGATTTTGCCAGGGAGCGCGTCTCGATTAGTTGGGCCGGTGGGGATCGCGAGCGTGGTCGCAATCAAGAAAAAATTATCACCGCTCTTCTCCAGAAACTTCAACAGGACAAAACTAACCTGACCAAGTTAGATCAAATTTTCAATTCCATCGCTAAAAATATTCAGACCAATTTTACGCCTGACGACCTCAAATATCTCGTCCAGAAACAACTGACGAATTTCTCCAACTGGCAAATCGAATCCATTGACGTCGACGGTAAGGCCGATATCACCTCCACCTATACTTACCCAGAACCAAAGCATTTCGTTTGGCATCCATACCAAGACACTGTCAATAAAGCCAAAGCCAAGCTCCAAGAATATCTTACGCAGTAATCTAATTCCAGTTTCAAGAATACCTCACGCAGTAATCTAATTTCAGTGCCAAGAATATCTCACAAAATGATAGAATAGTTTAATGACTATTAAAATTCGTCGCCTCATTCTGCCCACACTGCTTATTTTTCAGATATGCTTCATTTTCATCATGTCCTCCTTCGGGCACAATTCTTCCGACGCACAAAGCAATCTTTTCGTTGATTTTATCGCCCAAAATTTTCCGCACGTGCGTCACGGTCTAGAGAATAACCTAATCAGTCTCAGCACTCTAATTTTTCTGGTACGAAAAACCGCCCACTTCACCGAATATGCGATTTTAGGCGGCCTCTTCTTCCTTAATCTAAGAAGCTGGTTAAAATCAAATACTACGCTCGTAAAAATTTCTAAACCTCAGACTACGAAAACCGTCGCGAAGAAAATTACTCTAGATCTCATCAAATATTCACTCTTCATGAGCATCCTCCTCAG
>CALIJO010000017.1 GCA_938017655.1 uncultured Candidatus Saccharibacteria bacterium | reverse complement strand
TGCTGCTGGCACACCAGAAGACGTCTCAAACAATCCAGAAAGTCGAACTGGTAAGTACTTGCAGAAGCTGTTATAAACGATAATCTTTGCAAAGACTAAAAGACTAATCCCATATGAAAGATTCGCTGCGGATTTACGTTATTTTTTCCGTTTGGACGTCTTGGTTTTTGAGAATAAAACTTGGAACTGTTTTTTGAGAGCCGCGCGGTTTGATGGTTTCTTGAGCGCGTGAATAATCATCGGCGAGACAGAGAGGAATACGATTATAAGAGCAGCAACCTCGATGTTAACGCCTGCTTTGGTAAGTAATTCACCGGCGTAATAACCTAGATAAACAAACAGTGATGACCACAAGAATCCGCCGATAATGTTAAAAACCAAAAATGTTCTGTAATGCATTTTGCTGGCACCAGCAACGATTGGCGCAAATGTGCGGACGATTGGCGCAAAACGAGCCAACACGATAGTAATTGAACCGTGCTTGTCGTAGAATTTTTCAGTTTGCTCTAAATATTTTTTCTTGAAAAGACGCGAATTCTCTTTTTCAAATAATTTGCGGCCGACCTTATGTCCAAAACTATAGCCAACGCTATCGCCTAGTACGGCTGCCAAAAATATCAGGATAGCGAATAGATGAATATCAATTGGCAAAATATGCTGTTGTACCATATATGCTGCCGTAAATAGCAAGCTATCACCTGGAAATATGAAGCCGATTAATAAACCTGACTCAGCAAAAACTACCAATAAGATAATTGGCACACCGAGATGAATAATCAAATTAATAAAGGCTTCCATACTAGAGATGATTATAGCACAGATTTCTAGCACCAGCTAATGGAATAGGTTTGGGTCTAAAAATTTATTGTCGAAACGAATCGGGGATATCGTGAATTACTAGCTTGGTTAGAATCATTATCATAAACATGTTATAATAGAGAAGCAATAGTAAACCTCCGGAAAGGTATCTAACGAAAGGAAGAGAGAAATGGGAGAAAAAATTACTCTGAAGATTACTAAGCGCGAAGTGCTTGGCAAAAAAGTTAAGACGCTACGTCACCAAGGAATTACGCCAGGCGTGGTCTACGGTGCGGGTATGG
>CALIJO010000016.1 GCA_938017655.1 uncultured Candidatus Saccharibacteria bacterium | reverse complement strand
TATAAAAATATTCATAATCTTGGATCGAAAAATTACGAAGATTTACCAAAATATACTAAATTTTTCGATTGTGCAATTATTCCATTTAAACACGGTGAAATTGCTACAGCTACATCTCCGGTAAAATTATTTGAATATATGGCCGCAGGTTTACCAACGGTTTGTACGAGGGATTTGAATGAATGTAAAGGCTACGAGTATGTCTACATGGCCAAAAATAATAATGAATTTGCCGAATGTCTAAAACAAGCGATTAAAGATGTAAAAAGTAAAAAAATACGCGATAAACTACTAGAACAAGCTAAAGAACAAACTTGGGAAAAACGCGCAAAAGCTATTAGCGAAGCGCTTTAATAAAAAGGAGTCAACCAACATGAAAATTCTCGTTACTGGAGGTACTGGCTATATTGGTTCTCACACTGTTGTAGAGTTAATTAAGGCTGGTCACGAAGTTACAATTATCGATAATTTATTTAATAGTAAAATCGAAGTTTTAGATAAAATCACCACTCTCACTGGCATCAAGCCGGAATTTCACAAGATTGATATTTTAGATCTTAAAGGTATGCGTGAACTTTTTCAGTCTCACGATTTTGAAGCCGTCATTCATTTTGCTGGCCTCAAAGCAGTGGCTGAATCTATTGAAAAACCTCTTGAATATTACGAAACTAACGTTCAGGGCACCGTTAATCTCCTGAAATGTATGGCCGAATTTAAGGTCAATAAAATTATCTTCAGTTCTTCTGCTACCGTTTATGGCGCGAAGAATTCTGGCAAACTTAGCGAAGATCTTACTACTGGTGTCGCCATTACCAATCCATACGGTGAAACTAAGCATGTAATCGAAAAAATCCTGGAAGCTGAAGCGGTGGCTCGTCCAGAAATGTCCGTAGTGATTTTGCGCTACTTTAACCCAGTTGGCGCTCACGAATCCGGCTTACTTGGTGAAGATCCAAACGGTATTCCAAACAATCTCATGCCAATCGTTATGAAAGTGAGAAGTGGCGAAATTAAAGAGCTCGCTATTTATGGTAATGATTACGATACTCGTGACGGTACCTGTATTCGTGATTACATCCACGTCGTCGATCTCGCTCTCGGTCATTTGAAATCTATGCAAGCTTTCGAAAAGACTGGTACTTCCATCTATAATCTTGGTTCTGGTCGCGGTACTTCCGTGCTTGAAATTATGCATGCCTTCGAAGAAGCCAATCACGCCGCTTTACCACATCGTTTTGCTGACCGCCGCCCAGGTGATCTTGCTGAAATCTTCGCTGATCCTTCTAAAGCCAAGAGGGAATTGAACTGGGAAACTACACACACTATTGAGGATGCGATGCGCGATACGATTAATTTCCTCGATTCTGCCAAATAAAGGAGTCTTATGAAAAAATCATCCTTGCCGGTTTTCGGTGTGGGGCCAATCTATGTAATTACTTGTAGTTTAATCACTATGTTGGCCTTTTATCTCAAACGGCAGGGATTTTTTCAGGCTGGCGAAGTTACCCCTTTTAATCTAGTTTTTCAAATTTTTGGAATTATATTAATTCTTACGGGCGTCTTTTTCTGGATTTATGCCGTACTAGTTCAAAATATCGCCCACGAAATTCAATCTGGTAAACTCGTCACTACCGGAATTTATTCTGTCACACGTCACCCGATTTACACGGCTTTTTTCTTTATTTTTAGTGGGATTTTAACCACCGCTCATAATTTATTTATGCTCGGATTTATTCTTTTCTTTTATTTATATCTCGTAGTTTTTATGCAAAATACGGAAGAAAAATGGTTGGCTAAAAAATTTGGTCGAGAATATCTAGAATACGCCAAGCGCACTCCACGCATTCTTCCCAAAATTAAATTTAAATAAAGTTATTTACGGATTTTCGCGGCCAGACTTGCCAGGGGAAGTACTACAGGATTTAGGTACTTCCATTTTTTTGTCAGCGGCATCGCACTTCTTGCCACCGCCAGAGCATGAGAAATCTTAAAACGTAGATATAATTTTTTCAGCCACTTTTGTTTGAGTTTCTTGATTTCTGCTGAATCCTTTTTATCTTCCGCCCATGTCGCAATATTCTGAAAAGATTTCTGCCAGTTACTAAAATTCATCGATGAACTTGCTACCGTGCTAGTTTCGGTGCCGTAATTATAAATATAATTGGCTTTCAGAACCATACCGATGCGATTAAAGCCAGCTTCTTCCGCCGCCTTCAAATATCGTAAAACAAACATCGTATCTTCCGCAAAATCCCAACCCACCGGAAACTCCACTTTTGCTTTTTTAATTACCGAAAGTCGGAACATTTTATTAATCGCCGCGTACATTCGGCCATCACTTGCCAGTAAACTTAAAATATAAGCGCGAAAATTCACTTCCTCCAGTCCCGTCCAGATTTCATTAGTAAAGAAATCTTTTTCGGTCTGCATTCTCAAACGGCGATAAACGTATCCACAAACTGAGAGTGCGTTTCTCGGTTCTTTTTCTAAACTTTTCAGCAAATCTTCGATATGAGTTTTTTTCACTTCATCATCTGAATCAATAAAAGTGACATATTCTCCCGAAGCTTTTTTTAGCCCTAAATTTCTTGCCCCCGCGGCCCCCTGATTTTTTTGGCGGAGAATCGTCATATTAAGATTTTTATTTTTCAGTTTACTCTGTCTAACAAATTCCGCGACCAAATCAAAACTTCCGTCTTTCGATCCGTCGTCCACGCAAATGATTTCTAAATTTTCGTAACTTTGTTTAGTCAGTTTATCCAACAATTTAACTGCCGAGTCGCCCGTATTATAGATTGGAATAATTACAGAAATTAATGGTTTCATTTGTTTTGATTATAACATGCACCCTTGTCAAAACTCGTATATGATATAATTTATTTATGAATATTCCAAAAATTTGGAGCCGTAAAAATAGCATTCTTCTGAAGGAATTAGTCAAAACTGACTTTAAAATCCGCTATCAAGGTTCCGTCCTCGGTTATCTTTGGGCCGTCCTTCGTCCAATGCTTTTATTTGCCATTTTGTATACCGTTTTTGCTAAAATTTTGAAAATGGGTGGAGATATTCCACATTATTCTGTCTATCTAATGACCGGTACAGTTTTCTGGAGCTTCTTCTCGGAATGTACTGGTCAAGGTATCCAGGCCATCGTTGGCCGGAGTGACCTACTTCGTAAAATCAGCTTTCCCAAGTGGATTATTGTCGTTTCATCTACCATCACTGCCTTAATTAATTTCCTAATTAATCTCTGTGTAATTATTGTTTTTGCCTTACTCAATGGCGTTACGCCTTCCTTCACTTGGCTTCTTGCGCCACTCGTGATTCTTGAACTTTATCTACTTAGTCTCGGCATTGCTTTCTTCCTCGGTTCCATCAATGTTAAATATCGCGATATTTCTTCCATCTGGGAAGTTTTGATGCAGGCTCTTTTCTATGCAGTACCGATTATCTATCCGATCACCATGGTTTCCGCCAGTAGCGCTGTGGCTGCCAAGGTTTTACTACTTAATCCTATCGCCCAGGTTATCCAGGATGCCAGGTTCCTCCTCATCACTGATCAATCTATTACCGTCTGGAATTATATTGATAATATTTTCTTGCGTTTTATTCCAGTCTTAATCACCTTATTTATTTTAACTATCGGTAGTATCTATTTCCGAAAACACTCTAAATATTTTGCGGAGGAGGCCTAATGTCGAAAACTCAAAAATCTATTCAAAAATCTACTGAAAAAGCCACCGAAAAACCCGTTGAACGCAAGGCTGTGATCACCGTTTCGCATCTTTCCAAAACTTTTAAACTTCCTACCGAACGTTCGTTTGGTTTGAAGCAAGTGATTTTTAATCGTCTTCGTGGCATTAAAGGTTACACTGAACAACAAGTCCTAAACGATGTCAGTTTTAAGGTTTACGATGGTGAATTTCTCGGTATCGTCGGCCGTAACGGCTCTGGTAAATCTACTCTCTTGAAGTTGCTATCCCAGATCTATACCCCGACCAAGGGCAAGATTAAAATCGATGGTTCACTTGTACCATTTATTGAGCTTGGCGTTGGTTTTAATCCTGAACTCACTGGTCGCGAAAATGTCTACCTTAATGGCGCCATGCTCGGTTTTTCTAATCAAGAAATGGATGCCATGTATGATGATATTGTGAATTTTGCTGAACTTCCAGAATTTATGGATCAGAAACTAAAAAATTATTCTTCCGGTATGCAAGTACGTCTCGCCTTTTCGATTGCCATTCGTGCACGTGGTGATATTCTCATTCTTGATGAAGTCCTCGCCGTGGGTGATGCCGCCTTCCAGAAGAAATGTAACGATTATTTCGCCTCACTTCATGGTAAACAAACCGTGATTTTAGTAACACATTCTATGGAAAATGTGATGGCTTATTGTGACCGTGCAATCTTGATCGAAAAAGGTAAAATTATCGAAGATGGTGCTCCGGCTAAGGTCACTGAAGCTTATCTCAAACTCTTCAACTTAAATTCCTAAATCTCTAAAACTGATCTGTTAATCATTTAATCTAAATTCCTAAATCTCTAAAATTAATCGGCTAACCACTAGCCGATTTTTGTTTTACCTCTATTTTTAGTGTGTTATACTTAAATCGTATTTAATTATTCAGAAAGGATTTCTATGGGGAAAACCGCTTCGGAAAAAGCTCCTGCAAGCACCAAAGAAACCACTTCAGTCAAAAACGCTGCGAGTGCTGCCAAAGAAAAAATTAATGAAAACTTCGAGAAATTTAAAAAGATCCCAGCCGTTTCTTTTATTCTCTCGGTTTTTAAGAACCCAGTCACTGGTGTAAAGAAGGGAATCGCAGGTTATTCTGATTTTAATAATAGCTGGCTCCTTCCAGTTATTGCTGCTGGTACCTACACGGTCTTTAATTTAATTTTTGCTATTTTCAGAACAGTTTCTCGTCCAGCTTCACTTTTTGGTACTAAAAAAGCCGGTCTTGATTTTAGTCTCTTAAATAAATTCGATTGGTTCCAAAACACCATCGGTAATTTCCTAATTGTTCTAGCCACTATTGCTGCCATTGCTGGTATTTATTATCTCGCTGGTCTCATCATGAAGAAAACTGAGTTGAATTATTTCCGCTTGGTTACCATCGTTTCTGTCGCTTCCTTTGCTTGGATCCTTACCGCTAGCCTGATTTCACCACTTCTCTTGAATGTTTCTGCTCCGATTGCTGGTGCCATTGGTTGTGCGGGTATGATTTTCTCCGGTCTCGTAGTTTACGAAGCTATGAATCAAGAACTTGAACTCAAAGACGATAAAAAAATCCTCGTCAATATTATTATTACCGCTATCATCGCCCTTGCTATTGCTTTGATTAGCGCTTCTTTGATTAAAAGCAGTACTAATAGTATCGTGGATAGCTTAAATACTTTAGATTCACTTTGGCGCTAAAACCAAACTGAATAAAATCAAACTGAATAAATAAAACCAGAATTCATCTCTGGTTTTATTTTTTACCCCGAACTGTGATATATTTAAGATATGGACAATGCAGCAAATCTCAAATCTCGTCCGAAGAGTCTCAAGGTTAGACTTCTCGCGTACTATTACGAAAAAATTTTGAAGGACCTTAAAATCATTTGTATTACTGGCACCACTGGTAAAACTGTGACCGCTTACTATGTTTACTACATGTTGAAGCAGGCTGGTTTCCGCCCAGCAATCTTAGCTTCCGATGAAGAAATTAAGGTCGGTAATCTCTATAAGTTTATTAAGGACGCTTGGAAGGCCGACGTTGATTATCTGGTCTTGACGGCTCCAGCTCATTCTTTACGTAAGGATGTCTTTTACAAGATGCCAATTCAGGTCGCTGCTTTGACGGATTTTGTGCCAGCCAGCCTTTCTGATCTCACCGCTGAGGAATATCTCGAAGCCGAAAATACTTTATTCTCCATGAACCCAGATTCGGTTGTGCTTAATCGTGATGACCGCCATTATCTTGACTTTGCCGTTTTTAAGGGTGTGACTAATACCTTGACCTACGGTACGGATTATAATTCAGATTTGCGTATTGAAAATAGTAAACTTTATAAGAAAGGCTCGGAAGCTGAATTAAACTATCACGGTTATCGCTTCAATGTTGCTTCCTTCCTCACCGGGGAACCGAATATCTCCTACATGGCCTGTGCCGCTACGATTGGTCAAGCGCTCAATCTTTCAAAAGAGCACATCATCAACGGTATTGCTGATTTCGAAGTTAATCAGGAAGAAACTGAATAATCAAAAAGACACCTTCACGGTGTCTTTTTTTATTTTTTACTACTTGCTACTTTTGCATTTCTTTTAGTAACTGACTTGTCACTTTAATATCTTCGAAAGGCACCGCCTTGTCTCCCCTCAGGATAGTTTTTTCGTGACCCTTGCCCAGCACTAATACGATATCGTTCTTTTTGGCTAAGCTCAAAGCTTTACGAATAGCTTCTTTTCTATCTTGAATCAGGAAGAGATTCTTCTCGCGAACGTACCCTTGCTTTTCGGCACCTTTCGCAAATTCCTCCATAATCATCTGTGGATCTTCATCACGTGAATCATCTTCCGTTACTACGATATAGTCACTATTTTTTGCGCCAATCTCTCCGCGTTCTTCACGTGTCGATTCATCACGTCTTCCGGCCCCACCAAACAGGGAAATCACCTTAGTCTTATCTGTACGTGCAGACTTAATTGCTTCGAAGACTTTTAAGAACGCATCCGGCGTATGCGCATAATCCACAATCGCGGTAAAATCCTGCCCTTCATCGATGCGATTCATGCGCCCTTCGACTGACTCTAGGCTGTATATACCATCATGAATTTGCTCTTCTGAAAGCCCGAGAATTAATCCCACTGCTGTAGCGGCCAGGGAATTATAAACCGTGAAAGTCCCCGGAATTTGAGTTTCGATTTTGAAACGTGGTAATTTCGTAGTGTTTTTCCATTGATGATTGATGCCACGCGTGTTTGGATTCACGATATATTTTACGCCGCTCGCAGATTCTTCCACTTCCTCGGCCTGCAACATCCCGTGTTTTATACCATATGTGATATAATTTGAAACTTTGGTAGCAAAATATAACCATGATTTGTCATCCTCATTAATCACCCCGGCCTTCGCCATTTTGAATAATTTTGCTTTGGTAGCACGATAATTTTCGAAAGTTTTATGATAATCAAGGTGTTCGTGGGTGACATTAGTCTCCACTGCAATTTCAATTGGCACTCCGAAAATGCGATGTTGTGCTAAAGCGTGCGATGTGACTTCCAGTACCAAGAATTCTGCTCCCTGTTTTTCAATCTCATTCATGCGATAATTTAGCGTTTCCGCATCCACGGTGGTCATGTGCTCGATCTGCTCTTCCAGCTTATCTACACCCCAGGCCACTGTCGTCATTAGTCCAGTTTTATAACCTGCATGATTTAGCATTTTCCAGATCAGAAAACAAGTCGAAGTCTTGCCATTAGTTCCCGTCACTGCGATTACACGCATTTTCTTACCCGGAAAATGATATTTTTCTGCCGCTAACACTGCTTTTCCCAGATGATAGGGAATCACTAGGCGATTATAATCCGGTAAATTATCCATCAAAAATGTTTTAATTTTCATAATACCTCTTTGTTAAATTATACCACACCAGATTTTTGCGATAATTAGCACTCAAAGCTTGACAGTGCTAATTTTTCGACTACAATAGATATATAACCATCAAACAGGAGGAATATGATACTACATCCATTAAGTGACCGTGTCGTTGCGAAAAAAGCAGAGCCTGCTGAAAAAACTGCATCTGGAATTCTTCTCGCTGGCCATCAAAATGAAAAACCAGCCTATGCCGTTGTTGAATCCGTTGGTCCAGAGGTAAAATCCGTCAAAGCCGGTGACAAAATTATTTTCAAAGAATACTCTACTACCGATGTGAAATTCGAATCTCAGGAATATCTCATCGTTCGTGAAGAGGATATTTTAGCAATTATTAAATAAGGAGAATTATGGCAAAGAAAATTTTTTATGCACAAGAATCTCGTGAAAAAATCTTGAGCGGCGCCAAGCAACTATATGACGCTGTGAAAGTGACTTTTGGCCCTAAAGGTCAAAACGTGGTCATCGAAAAGTCTTACGGTAATCCAACCATCACTCATGATGGTGTGACCGTCGCGGAAGCTGTCGACCTTGGCAGTACAGAGGCTAATCTCGGCGAGCAGGTCGGCGCTAAGTTGATCAAGTCCGCGGCCCAGAAACTTAATAAGGTGGCCGGCGACGGTACTACCACTGTTACTGTCCTCACCTACAATATTTTAAGTGAAGCTAATAAGCTGATTACCGCCGGTGTTAATCCAATGGAACTTCGTGCTGGTATTGAAAAAGCTGGTGCAGAAATCGTTGAAAAGATTAATCAAGCTGCCGAGCAAATTACCGGTGATAGTAAGAAAATCACTGAAGTTGCTACTATTTCTGCTGGTGATGCCGCTATCGGTGAATTGATTGCTGGCGTGATTTCTAAAATCGGTAAAGACGGCGTGGTGACTGTCGAGCCAGGTCAAGGTCTCGAAATGGAGCAGGAAATCGTCGAAGGTTTCAGCTATGACAAGGGTTATAGCTCTCCATTCTTCGTCACTGATGTGAATCGTCAAGAAGCGATTTTTGACAAGCCTCTTATCCTCCTTACCGATAAGAAAATTTCTTCCAATAATGAAATCCTGCCAATTCTTGAAAAAATCATGCAATCTGGCCGCAAGGATCTCGTGATTATCGCCGAAGAAGTTAGCGGGGAAGCCCTCTCACTCCTCGTCTTGAACAAACTTAAGGGCGTCTTTAATACTCTCGTCTTGAAAGCGCCTGCCTTTGGCGATCGCCGTAAGGAAATCTTAGAAGACATCGCTGTCCTCACTGGTGCCACTGTTATCTCCGAGGAACGTGGCATGAAGCTCGAAGACGCCGATCTTGACCTCTTAGGTTCTGCGAAGAAAATTATCGCTACTAAGGATGAATCGACCATTATCAGTGGTAATGGCGATAGTAAGGAAGTTAAGGCTCGTATTGAGTTGATTAAATCTCAAGCCAATCTCGCTACTTCTGATTACGACCGTGATCAATTTAATAAGCGTGCCGCTGCTCTTCTTGGCAAGGTTGCCGTAATTAAGGTTGGTGGTGCTACCGAAACCGAAATCGATGAGAAAAAGTATCGTGTCGATGATGCTGTCGCCGCCACGAAGGCTGCCCTTGATGAGGGAATTGTGGCTGGTGGTGGTGTCACCCTAGTCAATCTTGCGAATACCTTAGATGATTCTGATCTCGGTGCTAAGATCGTGAAGAACGCTCTTAAAGCGCCATTTATTCACATTACTGAAAATGCTGGTTTGAATTCTCAGGCTCTGCTTTCTGAAGTTGAAAAAGCTAAACCAGGTTTTGGTATCAATGTCATGCAACCAGAAAAAGGTTTGCAAGATTTGAAGAAAGCCGGTGTGATTGACCCAGCTCGTGTTACTCGCGAAGCCGTTCAGAATGCCATTAGTATTTCGGCTACTGCGATCACTATGGGCGCTCTCATTGTTGATATTCCAGAAAAATCCGAACCAGAAGCCATGGGCGGAGGCATGTATTAAATAAAAAATGGAGGCGTTAGCCTCCTTTTTTATTATTTATTAGATAGAAAAGACCCACTTGCTATTTTTAAAACTATAAGCTTGGCCATTCGCCCCTTGGGACGCGGACTTGCGGCCTAGAGCGTGTTTTAAAAAAGTAAGTGGGTCTTTCTATTAATTGTCAGCTTTTTCGATGAGGTAAAGTAATGCTTCGGCGCGCTCGGTTTCGTCAGTTAGACTTTTAGCGGTATCGTAGGCGGCAGTAATCATTTCTTTGTCACCAGTCGATTCGATCATTTGTTTGTAAACTTTGAATTTTTGGTCAGGGTTGATTTTGATTTTATCCATCAATGGATAAAGATCTTGCAACATTTGTTTCTTTACATCTTCCAGCTTACTGTCTTCAGCTACGGCTTCAGGAGTTGCCGGAGTGGCAGTCTCGAGATTGATTACTGGCGCTGCAGCTTCGGTGTTTACTTCAGTGGTCGTTTCAGCAGGTTTTTCGGCCGTTGCTTCGACGCCTAGATTACTTAAATCCATAGCTGGGGCGGCGAAAGTATTTTCCGCATTAGTATTTTCGGTTGGCTCCAAAATTGGGGCTGGACCTTGATTAGTTAAATCTTGCATGACTTGTGAAGCTCCATTATTTTCGAAAGTTGGGGTAGAATTTGTATTATTACCGGTAATAGTTTCTGTCGGTACACCAAAAGTTGCGCCAGAATCAAAAGCTGGCATTGCGCTACCGGTTGGTGGCATCGGAGGGATGCCGAATTGATTTTGTATTTGATTTAGGTCGGCGTTATTGCCATTATCTGTCCCTGATGCCAGATCCATACCCACCTCTCTTTTAATATTTTACTATTTAATTAACTACCAAGATTTTACCATAAACATTATGAAAAAACAATTTTAAAATTAGCTTTTTAAGGTATTTAAATAAGTTCTTAGTAAAATAATCTCATTATTATTTAATTCAACTTCAATTATTGAAGCGTTATTTATTTGGGATTTTCTAATTTTTTTCTGGCAAAGCTCTTCAATTTTTTTACTCACAATTGATAGTAGACGACCATGTGAAAGAATTATAATTTCGTCATTTTGATTTTCTTTATAAGTATCAACTAAGAAATCTAAAAACCGCTCCAGAATTTCACGTATATTTTCTCCACCACCAAAGCGAATTTCTTGATCGCCGGCAATTTGTTTCTTGGCGATATTTTGCATCTCAGGATTATCTAGATCGTCGGTAAAAATTCCGTAGTCAATTTCTTTTAGGCGACCATCAATTATAATTTTTGGTTTACTAACTAGGCCAGATTGTAATATTTCTGCACTTTTGACAGCTCGTTTCATCGGTGAAGAAAAAATCCGCACAATATTACAATTCTGGAAGGCCGGTATAATTGCCTGTATTTGATTTTCACCTTTTTTGGATAAAGTATTCTGATTGTCCATAGAAAAATCCGCTGATACTAAACCTAGATTAGCTAAACTTTCTCCATGACGAATTAAATAGATTTTCATAAAATTATTAAAATTATCATAACGCTTTTGTTTGGTAAATGTCTACCCCTGTCTTATGATAAAAAAGACTTGTTAGCACATTACTAGTTTTTGTCCTATGAAACCAGTGGACCCTAGTGTCATTAAAATCATTGAATCACTCGCCTATCTCTCATAAAACATCGCTCAGGCGGTGTTTTTTTCTGTTATAATCGAAAAAAGGAGGTTATATGTGTGGAATTGTCGGATATGTTGGAAAAAATAACGCTCAAGAATTCTTACTCTCAGGCCTTAAGCGTCTAGAATATCGTGGTTATGATTCAGCCGGTGTGGCAACTCTTGATCAAAACCAAAAACCTACGTTGTTACGTGCGGTTGGTAAGATCATCAATCTAGAAGCTAAAATTAAAGATCATTATACGTCTGATCATATTGGTATCGGTCATACTCGTTGGGCTACTCACGGTAATCCATCTGAGACCAATGCTCACCCGCATCACGTCGGCAGTATTTTCTTGGTTCACAATGGTATTATCGAAAATTATAAAGCCTTGAAAAAAGAGCTCTCTGAGAAATATCAATTTAAGTCCGAGACTGATACAGAGGTGCTTGCGGCTCTCATCGATAGTTTTTACCAGGAATCACATGATTTGCTCGACTCTGTAACTCAGGCACTCAAACTCGTCTCTGGTACTTATGGTATCGCCGTGATGTCTGCAGATGATACTGAACATCTCGTGGTCGCTCGCTCTGGTTCGCCACTGGTTATCGGCGTGGGTGAACATGAAACTCTCATCGCTTCAGATGCTTCCGCGCTTATCGGTAATACTAAAAATGCGATTTACCTTAATGACGGGGAAGTCGCCCTCATTTCTAAAGATCATGTAGAAGTTAAAACCCTCGATCTTCAGCCAGTTTCTGTGAAAGTTGAAAAAATTCTCACCGATCTTTCCGCTATTCAAAAAGGTGGCTACGATCATTTCTTGCTTAAAGAAATTATGGAACAACCAGATAGCTTGAAAGAAACTTTGCGTGGACGCATCAATGCGAAAGAACATACCGTTCATCTCGGTGGCCCAAATCTTTCCGTCAAGGAGCTAAAAGAAATTAAGCACATCATCCTGGTTGGTTGTGGTACCGCTTACTATGCTGCTAATACTGCCGCTTATCTCATCGAGCAAGTTTTGCCTGGCGTCACTATTGAACCGGTGATTGCTTCCGAATATCGTTACCGCCATGCTTATATTCCAGATCACTCGGTGGCGCTTATCATTTCTCAGTCTGGTGAAACTGCGGATACCTTGGCCTGTCTTCGTGAAATTAAATCTCAGGGTACCAAAACCATCGGCATCGTCAATGCTATTGGCTCGACTATTGCGCGTGAAGTCGACGGTGGTACTTATGTCCATGCCGGACCGGAAATTTCTGTCGCCAGTACCAAGGCCTACACTTCTCAGGTCATCGCCATTTTAATGTTTGGTCTGACTATTGCGGAAGCCAAGGGGGTAAACGCCCGTCAGGTCGCGACCCTAGTTGATGAAATTAGTCTTCTGCCAGAGGAAATTAAGCGCATCTTACATGAGAAGCAGGATGAAATTTCCAAGCTCGCCAAGAACTATACGAATTACGAACACGCGATTTATCTCGGCCGTGATGTGAATTATCCTATCGCGCTCGAAGGCGCTTTGAAGCTTAAGGAAATTTCTTACATCGATGCTAACGGTTATCCAACTGGGGAATTGAAACACGGTCCCATCGCGCTAATTGATGATCGTTTCTTCGAAGTTGTGATGTTGCAATCTGGTTTCTTGTTTGAAAAATCCGTTTCTGGTATCCAGGAAGTCTTGGCCCGCGGCGGACATGTGATTGTCTTTTCCGACACGGAAGTCGATTTGACAGTGGAAGGTGTGGTAAAAATTGACACCAAACTTCAATTACTTACTCCGCTTCTCTTTAATCTTTTGAGTCAAATGTTTGCTTATTACTTAGCAGTTTATCGTGGCAATAATGTCGACCAGCCACGCAATCTTGCCAAGTCGGTTACTGTCGAATAAACAAATTTAAGACCCACCTCACTCAAAAATAAACTATGCAGCCAATCTGCATAGTTTTTTCTCTCTCTTCAAAAAAGTTTTCTCTTGGGTTAAAATAAGACTAATGAAGAAAAATTCCGATTTTATTTTTCGTTTATTTCTCATCTTAGGCGACATTATAGCAATCATCGCTTCTTTTGCTTTTGCCTACATCATTCGCACTAAACTTGACTCCAGGCCGTATTACTTTGAAATCACCTCAATGGAATTTCTTTTACCGCTGGTTTTCTTGGTGCCGCTTTGGATTATCATGCTTTTTGTGATGGGGCTTTATCGTAAGGATGTAATTTTTGCCAAATCCAGATGGAGTGAACTTTACCGTCTCTTTGTTGCCTCAGTGGTGGGTATCATGGGCATTATTACCTTAGATTTTTTTATTCAAGAAAATCTCTTTCCCGTCCGCTTAATTGCTGTTTACGCAGTTTTTACTTGCTTTATTTCACTCTTAGTCATGCGAATAATTTTGAAATTCTTCCGCAAACGTTTTATGTTGCAAAAAATCGGTACTAAACGGGCTATTATTATTGGTAATTCAAAAAATACTACCTATTTGATCAATCAAATTCTCGCCTATCCAGAAGATGGTTACCGTTTGGTCGGCGTAGTAGCTGGAAGTAAATATATTCCAAAAGAACTTCGTCATTTTCAATATTCTTCCTTGAAGGATGCCTTGAAGGACCAGACAGTTGATGTGATTTTTCAAACCGATGAACGTCAGACTGAATATGTTTATCGCCAATCAATCAATCATCATCTCCTCTATTATTTCATTCCATCTGAAGCTGCGCTTTCTCAGCATATGGGTCAGCTTGAGCTTATTGGTAGTACACCGGCTATTTTGGTTAAGGTTACGCCACTTGTGGGTAACGCCCGCATTATTAAGCGCTTCATGGATATTATTTTTAGTCTTATTGGTATTATTTTAGCCTTTATTCCGATGTTAATTATCTGGCTCTGTATCAAAATTTCCGACCCGAAATCGAAAACTATTTACAGTGAATATCGCCTCACACAATACAATCGTAAATTCAAGATTCTTAAATTTCGCAGTATGAAAACCGCCTACTCTGGCATGACCCCAGAAGAAGCCTTCGCCAAAATGGAGAAAGAAGGGAAGATCACTTCCGCCACTGAGCTTTCTCATCAATATCGAAAAAATGGTGATTTCTTAGCCTGCGATCCTCGTATTACGCGCATTGGCAAATTTTTACGCGCCACCTCGCTCGATGAATTGCCTCAGTTATTTAATGTTTTACGCGGCGATATTTCTCTCGTTGGTCCACGTGCCTTAGTGCCAGGGGAATTACGTAATTACGGTGATCGTTCACTTCTTCTTACGGTTAAGTCTGGCCTCACTGGTCTAGCCCAAGTTTCTGGTCGTCGTGACATTAGTTTTGATGAACGTCGCTCACTTGATCTTTATTACATCCAAAACTGGTCCGTCCTCTTCGATTTACAGATTATGCTTCAAACCATTCGCGCCGTAATCTTCCAAAAAGGTGCCAAATAAATGGCTGAATCGAAAATTGCCAAGTCAAAAATGGTTGAATCGAAAATTGCCAAGTCAGAAATGACTGAATCTAAAACCACCAATACAAAAGCCGCTAAGTTGAAAAACGGCGAGCCAAAAATCGCCCTGGTTTGTGATTGGCTCACCGTGGTCGGTGGTGCCGAGCAGGTCTTGAGGGAATTACACCGCATTTATCCAGACGCGCCTATCTATACTTCACAGTACCGTCCTAAGCAAATCAATTGGTTTCTTGATGCCGAAGTTAAAACCGGTTGGTTAAATCTCCTGCCAGCCTGTCTCCGAAAATTTATCGCCCCTCTGCGTCAAAATTATTTCAAACATCTCGACCTCACCGCCTATGATTTGGTAATCTCGGTTTCTGGTTGTGATGCCAAATTTGTTAAAACCAAACCCGGTACTCATATCTGTTATTGTCATGTCCCGACCCAATATTATTGGGGGAAATACAGGGAATACCTCGAGGACCCTGGTTTCGGTAAATTGAATTTTCTAGTCCGCCCAGTTTTTCGCCTGATGGTAAAAAATCTACGCAAAAAAGACCTTGAGGCTGCGGCTCGCCCAGATTATTATTTAACCATCTCAGATTTTGCCCAGCAGGAAATCAAACAATTTTACGAAAGGGAAAGCACGATTATTTATCCACCTGTGGCTGTGGAAAACTTCCAAGCCGTCGCTCCATATCGTGAAATAATTCAGTCAAATTGTCAAATATTATCACAACATAATTCAAAGAAAAAGCAAACGAAGATAAAACTAGAAAACAACATAAAACATAATAAAAGTCAAATTATCTCTGAAAAACCCGCTAGAGAACTTCCGGAAATTCTCCAAAAAGCCCCAGAAATCCTCCAAAAACTTCCAGAAAGTTTTCTCACCGAAGGCTTTTATTTGAATTTTTCTCGTCAAGTTAACTGGAAACGTCTAGATTTAATTATTGCCGCTTGTAAGAAGCTTAAACTTAATTTAGTTCTCATCGGTAATGGTGCAGCTCACGAATCACTCATTAATCAAGCCGCCGGCTCGAAGCATGTGGTTTTCTTCGATGTCTTGCCACAGTCCAATCTTAAGGAATTTGTTAAATATGCCAAGGCCTTCGTTTTTCCATCTAATGAACCTTTCGGCATTGCTCCAGTCGAGGCATTAGCTTCTGGCTGTCCAGTCATCGCTTTGAAGCAAGGTGGAGCACTCGATTACATTCATGATGGTAAAAACGGTCTCTTCTTCGAGGAGCAATCCGTCGATTCCCTTGCTCAAACTTTGAAAAATTTTGAAGCAAAATCCGTAAATTCTTTTCTTTCGCCTCAGGAAATTTCTGCCACCGCTACTAAATTTAGTACGGAAAACTTCCATCGAAAAATTCGTCAATTTGTCGAAAAAGTCCAAAAAACGCCAAAAGAACCAAAATAAAACCTTAACGTACAGGGAAAACTCATGTTAGATAATCTCCAAAACAAACTTGAAAACTTAAATCAAAAACTTCTCCCTCTTCACCGTCGTTTCTTTTGGATTTTACCCATCATTCTCTTTTTTTCTTATTATCCAGTCATTCCACTTTTCTCTACTGAGTCATCTAATTACGAGTTTTCCCTACCTCTGTTGTGGCTACTTTTGATGGGTATTTTATCGTTGCCAATTTTTCTCGCTGACCTCTGTAATCTCATTACGAAAAAAACTCCACTCACTAAAGTCTCCGTGCAGATTCCCCTGATTTTGAGCAGTATTCCACTCTATTTTTCGCTCACTCTTCTCTGGAGTCCTAATAAACTCCGCGGTTTCATGACGGCTGGTATCATCTGGTGTCTTTATCTTTCCCTCTTGACTTTTTATAAAAATATTATATTAAAAAAGACCCCTCTTTCGCTTGAAAAACCCTTTCTTTTGGGTGCTACCTTGGCCTCCGGTTTTTGTTGGGTGCAAGCTATCTTAAATACCCTTAATATTCCCGGCGATCGAATTTTACTTTGTCTTGGTTGTACTAATCTCTCTTTTGGCTTTCCTCACCCCAATGGTTTTGCCATTGAGCCGCAGTTTATGGGCAACCTCTTGCTCGCTCCAGCTATCTTTCTGGTTTTTCGAGTAATCCATCCGAAAAATCATCAAACTCGTCAAGCTAAAATCCGCTACTTCACACTAGCTGGTTATATTATTTCAACACTTTTTCTAATTTTTTCAAGGGGAGCAACCTACTCCTTCTTCCTGGCCATCGCGGTAATTTTTTTCTATGAATTATTTCATGCTAAAAATAGACTCCTTATTGCTACGAAACTCATATCCCTAGTTCTATTCCCTCTAATTTTTGTTACGCTTGTTCAAGGTTTAATGTCGGAATTCGGCCCCACCTCTGATACTTTTCTGGGTGGAGTTAGTCGTTCAATTAGTCAGATGACTCTCGGTCGAGTCAAGATTCCTCTCTCTGAATCTAAAAAATCTCTAGTCGACCAGAGTGAATCTCTTAATATTCTGCCTCATAATAACTCATCTAGCTTTTCTGCAAGCGACACCACTAATATTAATACCACCACTCAGGCCCCACTTTTCGATGGTTATATTACAGAATCAACCGACATTCGTGTCAAGCTCTCGAAGATGGGTCTAAAGCTTGCCCTTAGCCGCCCAGGACAATTCTTCTTCGGCTCTGGCCTGGGCTCCTCTGGCGTTGCTCTCTATCAGATGTTTCCAGAACTTGGTTCCACTAAGGAAATTACCCAAAACCAATATGTTGCCATTTTAGTTGAGACTGGTTTTATCGGTATCTTGATTGTTTTTTGCAGTGGCGCTTGCGTAATTTACCTCTGTTATTCTTGCCAAAAATCTATAGAACAATCCTCTAAACAATCCTCCAAGCAATCTATGAAAAAATCTAACTTCTCTAGCTTAATCTCTAGTATTACCCCAGCCAAACTCTATTTTGCCTCCCTTATTTTAGCTTATGCCGCCTCTGTTTGTTTTTTCTCTGGTCTCCCCAATGCCTTGCATATTTACTTAGTTCCAATCCTCTATCCGACACTTTTTGCCAAAAATTTTGAATTTTTATAAAAATATGATATAATACCTGTGTTACTCTAGTGACAAATTAGCTACGGCTAGTTCTTTAAGGAGTTTTATATGCTTATTCGTTAGTTATTGACTTGCAAAAAAAGGAGGTGGAGTCATGAAATCTCTAGCGGAAGAGAAAATCGAGCTTGATGCTCTGCTTCAGGAAATCAAATCTGCGAAAAGATTGATGGATGAAGCCGAAGAGAAATGTAAGGAAACCGACGCAGAAATTGAAGATCTGAAGAAAATGATGAGCTTTTTTGGCGGTGATGAAGCTATTAAGCTTTATCATGAAACCGGTCAAATTATTGCCCAAATTCAGCGTAATTTCGAGTGTCAACAACAGCAACCCACTAATCAAAATCTGAAGAGGGAATATCTTGATTTAATCAAGAAAAAAGATCAGATGATTAGCGAGAAGAATACTTACTACAATCCCAAGCTTCACCCTGAACTCTGCAAGATTAGAGAGAGGCTTGAAGAAACTAAGCAACAGAAGGCGACTTGGGAAAAAATCTTTTCCCAACGAAAGGAGGAATATAACGAGAAAGATGCTATCTATCAGAAGAAGAAAAGCTTCATTGAAAGTCTAACTTCTCCTGAAGATACTAAAATTCAGACTTATATCAATAAGTTACTCCGCCTGATTGGGATACCCACCAATAGTGACTTCAAGCTAGTTTCCAGGCAAGGTCGAATTGACCTCTATTACGGTGGTCAATGGCATCCAGACGGAGTAAATCACGGTCATATCACCGCCATTAAAAATGAGGATGATTATGATGTGTCCTACCGCCGCAATCCCAACTGTAATGTCAGCTAAAATGACTAAATTAAGCATTGCGTAACTTCTGAAAGAGGCTAAGTTTTAGCCTCTTTTTTCATTTCTTCGTTATAATTAGAACATGAAAACACGCATCGTCTTCCCCGAATTAGAAAATCCCATTATTAAATCTGCTATCGAAAAAGCTCGTGAAAACTTCCCTGATTTTGAACTAGTCGGTGCTGATTCCCTCGAGCACGCCTGTCTTGCGGTGAAAAATCAGCTGGCCGATTCTCTGATTGCTGGTATCGACTACTCTTCACGTGACGTAATTTTGGCTTGTCGTGATCTTATCGGGGTGAAGAATCCGCGAAATCTCTTGAAGCCGACTTTTTCTGCTAGTTTTATCTTGGAGCGCGAAAACGAAACCTATATCTTAGCTGATGCGGCTGCTTGTAAACATCCTACCTCTGATCAACTCTACGATATTGCCGTACAAACCGTTGAAACCGCGAGCAAAATTTTCCCTGTCCCGAAGGTTGCCTTCCTGAGTTTTTCTACCAAGGGGTCCGGTGGTCGCGATGAGACTATTGATTTAATTCAAGAAACTATTACCAAACTTAAAACCTCTCATCCAGAGCTTCTGGTGGATGGCGAATTGCAACTCGATACCGCGATTAATCCGCGCATCGGCCAGAAAAAAGCCCCAGATTCTCCAGTCGCTGGCTTCGCTAACACTCTAATCGTTCCAGACCTTAACACGGGTAATATTCTCTATAAGGCCATGGAGCAATTCGGTGGCTTTACGGCTGCCGGCCCAATTCTTCAGGGCTTTAACGCGCCAATTTCCGATCTCTCGCGTGGTAGTACCGAAGAAGATGTCTTGAAAGTTATTGAATATATGTTATTGCTTGCTAAACACTAATCTTTGCGCCGCTTACCTCCAAGATGTATAATAGAAATTAGTTGAAAATGGAGTGTTATGAAAGGTAAAATCAAATATTTCGGTACTGACGGTATTAGACAAAAGGCAGAAGCTTTTACCCCTGGCTTTATTCAAGCCGTTACTCTCGGTATTGTCCGTTATTTAGGTAATGCAAAAGAGGATGAAAGTGGCCTCGAACGTCCAGCTCGAGTTTTAATCGGTGGTGATACGCGTGAATCCACTGAATGGATGATTCGTTATTTTGAGGAAGCTCTGGAAACTGTCGGCATTGATCATGGTACCGTGGGTGTTTTGCCGACCCCGGCGATCAATTATGTTTTTTATGAAATGGGCTATGATCTGGCCATTGATATTACCGCTTCTCATAATCCCTACACCGATAATGGTATTAAAATTTTCGAGCGCGGTGATACGATTGGTGGACTTGAGGCTACCATGCCAGGCGGCGTAGCTTTTTCTGGTACTGGCACTGATGATTCTGGTGAAAATCTTTCTCACATGGTGAAAAAATACCCTTACGGTATTAAACTTTCGCAGTCCGGTGTCAATGCTATCGAAAATGCTCTGGAAAATGAATCTGGTTTCGATGTGCACAGTCCAGAGTTTCGTGAAGATCTCCATGAAGACGCTCTTTCGCGCTATCTTGACCATCTCCGTACCTATCTAGCTCAATTTGGTCCAGCTACCACCTCAGTGCGTCAGAAACCAGATTTTTCTGGTCTTCGCATTGGCTTAGATCTTGCCTGTGGTGCTACCTCTGTTACGGCCAAGCAAATTTTCGAAGAACTCGGTGCTGAAGTTATTGCTATTCATGAGGACGCTAACTTTGGTGAAAAAATTAATGCTGGCTGTGGCAGTACTCATCTTGAACCGCTCATTCAATTAGTTAAAGAAAAACAACTTGACTTTGGTGCGGCCTTTGACGGTGACGGCGACCGCTGTTTAATGATTGATCGAAACGGTCAGATTATCGATGGTGATGATATGATTGTGATTTTGGCAAATTATCTAGCCGTGCCAGAAGTCTGCGTTACGATTATGGCCAACAAAGGCTTGCTGCGTTGGGCGGAAAAAACTGGTATTAAAATCGCCATGACCGATGTTGGGGACCAAAATGTTTCCGCTAAAATGCGTGAAGATGGCATTTTACTCGGCGGCGAACAAAGTGGACATATTATTCTGCCAGGTGAACCAATGGGCGACGGCGTGCTTACTGCGCTCGTCATCACTAAGATTCTCTCCGAAGCTCGTGAAAAATTCCAGAACGAAGATACCTTACTTACGGATTATCAAACTATCCAAGATGAAAAAACTGGTAAAGCCTCCGAAAACTCCGGACGTACCCTGCCGACCCTGGCTACCCTTTGTCAAAATTTCCAAAAACTCCCACAAACCATCAAAAATCAGCCAGTCGATAATCTTACCAAGCAAGCTTTCCGTAATCTCTCGGAAGCCGCCCAGCAGTTCATTGCCACCGAAACCGAAAATCTCGCTGCCGGCTGGTCAATCAATATCCGCGCCTCTGGTACCGAAGATTTAGTCCGCATTACAATCTGGGGTGACGACGCAGAAGCTATACAAAAAACTGCCGACGCTATCGCTGAGCGCCTCACTGAAACCGTATTTGAATAAAGAAAGGGAATTATGGTTAAAATTGAACGTCTTAAACAGTATCAACCAGAAATCGCCACGCGTGTGCGTGAACTTCTGATTCAACTTTCTCGTAGTGGCAAGGATAAGGGTGAGATTAGTCCGGACTGGTTTACAGAAGTTGCTAATTCTCCATATCATGATCTCATTTTTGCCGTGGAAGATGGGCAGATTCTCGGCATGGCTTCGGTCTCTGTAACTTTTGGTGCGGGAATCTACAAGAATGCTTACCTCGAAGATTTTGTGGTAGATAGTGCCGCTCGTGGTAAGGGCGTGGGGGATCTGATTTTTCAGGCCTACGAAGATTGGGCCAGGGAAAAAGGCTGCAAAAATCTCGAATTTACTTGCGGTCATGGCCGTGAAGTAGCTCAGAATTTTTACAAAGCCCACGGCGCCGAAATTTACGATACTAACTTCTTTAGGAAAAAATTATGAACATCTTTATCTCTGGTATTTCCGGTACTGGCATGGGTCCACTCGCCCTTTTTGCTCACGATGCCGGGCATCAAGTTTTTGGTTCCGATCTTCACGAAGGTCCGATTACTAAGGAATTAAAAGCCAAAAATCTCACCTTTGCTATCGGTCCGCAAACTAGTGATTATCTGGCGGAGATTCATCAAAAGCATCCTATCGACTGGTACGTCCATACCTCGGCCATTACCGAATCACATCCTGAATATCAACGCGCTAAGTCGCTGGGCTTGAAGATTTCTAAGCGCGATGAATTGATTGAAACCCTTGTTGAAAAACATCATCTGAAGATGGTGGCAGTTGCTGGCACTCACGGGAAAACCACTACTACTTCTATGTTAATCTGGCTCAGCCAAAAACTCGGTTTGAAAGCCTCTTATATGGTTGGCTCGACGCTTAATTTTGCGCCTTCTGCTAAGTATGATCAGGGTGACCAATTCTTACTCTATGAAGCTGATGAATATGACCGCAACTTCCTCGCTTTTCATCCTTGGCTCTCGCTTATTACTTTTGTTTCCTATGACCATTCCGATATTTTTGCCACGGAGGCCGAATATCAAGAAGCCTTTTTGAAATTCGAATCCCAGAGTGAACACCTCATTTTTGGCCCACATGCTAATCTTCACCACGCCGAACTTCTTGCTGACAAGCATCCCGATGTGGTTTTAATGTCGGCCAAGGAATTAATGTTGCCAGGTGAAGCGCGCCGTCTCGACGCCACGCTCGCGATTAAAGCGGTACAGCGAATTCTCGAATCGCTCGGTCGCGAGGTTAATCATGAAGAAATTATCGAGGCGATTAATCAATTCCCAGGTGTCGGACGTCGCTTTGAGTGCCTAGTTGATGGTCTTTACTCCGATTACGCCCATCATCCTGAAGAAATTCGCGCTACCATTAATGTTGCCCTTGAGGAAGCCAAGCGTACGCAGAAAAAAGGCGTGGTGATTCTTTATCAGCCACATCAAAATATTCGTCAGCATGAATTCTTTGATGAATATCGGGACATTTTCCACGGCATCAAAAAGCTTTATTGGTTGCCGACTTATCTTTCGCGCGAAGATCCTAAACTAAAAATTCTCACCCCTAGTGACTTTCTTAGTTCGTTAGATAATCCTGAAATTGGCACCGCAGTAGAGCTAGACGATACGCTTTTTGCCAAGCTCCGCCAAGATCTTGCCGATAATTATCTGGTCATCTTAATGTCCGCCGGCGATGCTGACCCATGGCTCCGCCAAAAGTTCTTATGATATAATTAAATTCAGTATGGGTGGTGTTTTGAAACAGGAGCGTCAGGAAGACAAGAGGAAGCGCTTTTTGACTTTCTTAAAACAGATCAAGACCTGGCAATTATTTTTGAGCCTATTGCCACTACTTTTTCTTTCCGCCACTTTTTTGCGCTTTGATCATCTGAAAATGATGGACTTAAAAACTAAGGTCGAAAAAGCCGACGAGGGTAAGGCTGCCGACGGTACCGATTTGCCACAAGCTGAAATTGATCAAAACATCCGCACCGCCCTGAAAAACCTGCGAGATTTTAGCTCCTCCCACACCATCGTGAATTTCGTTGAAAAAAACGGTCACACCACTCTGACCTTCGGTACTGGTCCAATTTATCTGGAGCATCAATATAATCGCCAGGCCACCGTTGCCTTACGTGAAGCCGAGTCTAAGCTCAGTCAAAATCCCGACGGTAATCCCAACGGCAATATTTTCGCTAAAGCTATGGAAACCTGTAAACCGCAGGCTATCCGTAACGGTTGGGGTTGGAATAGTCCCGGCTATCTCAATTGTATGACCGGCGTGATTAATAGTTATCCAGCCACCGACAAGCTAACCACCAGCCTTACTGCCGATTTACCACCGACCGCGCTTTATCGCTACGATTTTGTTTCGCCGATTTGGACCCCAAGTCTCTCTGGAATTACGGTTCTACTTTGTGTCGTTATCATCATTACCATCGTGATCCGTCTAATTATTTTTGCCTTCCTTCGTCTCGCGTTACTCTTTTTGAAATAATTCCTTAAAATAATTCCACTAACTTTCCAGATTACCACCCCTGTTAAAAGCATAAAAGTTTTCCCACCCCTATTTCACCCCCATAAAATCTCTTGACACTTATCTTTATCTAATCTAATATAAAATTATACTTATTTAAAGGAGGACAAATGGCCTATAGTCATAAAAACAGCAAGGGGATTACTTACTACCTACACAAGTCAGAAGTAATCCTTCGCGGTGGCAAGCCACAAACTATCTATTTCTTCACTAAGACTGAGAACAACCCTAAGGGTACCCCAGTTGATCTTCCAGAAGATCGCGTTGTCAACGAAAACCCACG
>CALIJO010000015.1 GCA_938017655.1 uncultured Candidatus Saccharibacteria bacterium | reverse complement strand
AGAAAAAGAATAATGCCGAACCGATTGCCCTGGTTGCTTCGATTTTGGCCGTCTTCTTCGCTAGTCTTTCGCTCTACGCCTTCATCGCTATGGGCGCCAGTAATGCTAAAAATTCCAAACTCATCACTAATTTTCAAAACGACCTGAAGCATAGTGACGAAATTATCGCACAGTATGAATCCGCTACCAAGACTAAGGTGGTGAACTCCGATTCCAAGTCTGATGGCTCGGATACTGGTGATAAAAATGAGAAAATTCCGTCCGATCGTAAGCCACAAATCGTCAAATGGAATGATTTGAATATTAATTTTAATCAGCTCGTCACCACCGTGGGCGATAACTACACCATTACCGGTGGCCGCATCGTCACTAATTCCGACGGCACTAAGGTTTATGCCAAGCTTAGCCGTGTAAAAACCGAAAATAATCACGACGATCCAAATCCGGCTAACCCGAACCGCACGATTTACTCTAATGCTACTTCCACTGATATTTACGAGCGTGATCTGCCGGGTGGTTCCTGGAAATATGTCGCACCATTCGCCACAGAGTCGAAAGAAAAGTGTGATAATTTGCCAAAAAATCTTCAAGATGCTATTCTCACTCTAGACACCTACGAGCCGACCGATGCTACCAAGTACCAGTGTCAGCTCTGACCTCTTCCATTTTCTCTAAAACTATGTTAAAATAAACCAAGTTTCTAAATAATAAAGGTAAAATATGAGTTTTCAAATCTTGAAAAATATTGCTGACGCTCAGAAAAAGAAAGCTGTTGTCGATGTTCGTTCTGGTGATACTGTGAAGGTTACCCAGAAAATCAAAGAAGGCGACAAGTTCCGTTTTCAGGTTTTCGAAGGTGTTGTAATCCGTGTTGATCGCAAAGAATCTCACACTGCTCGTATCATTGTGCGCAAAATCGCCTCTGGTATCGGTGTTGAAAAATCTTTCCTTCTTCACAGTCCATTGGTAGAAAAAATTGAAGTAGTCAAGCGTGCTAAGGTTCGCCGCAACTACCTCTCTTACCTCCGCCACCGCTCAGGTAAGTCTGCTCGTCTCGTCGCTCGCGACTTTGACCGTGCCGCTGTCAACACTTTGAAAGAAGAAAAAGTTGAAGCTGCTGAAGCTGCCACTGAAACCGCCGAAGCCACTGAAGCTTAATTAAAAAAACAATCCCGCAAGGGATTGTTTTTTGTGCGTAACAAATTTATCCTTTAGATTCATTTTAAAGTCCGATATATCGAAGCCCGTCCATTTATCGCACACTCATTGAAAGATTATTCGCTGAGCTCAAACCACTCTTCCAGCTTAAAATCTTCTCCAACTGCTGCCACTGCTAAAATCGGTGTAAAGTCGGCATATTCCGGATGTGTCGCTAGAAAACCCGCTACCGCCAGATACATTTTTTGTTGTTTCTTTTTATCAATAAAATCCAGTGCCTCGCCAAAATCATGATCGCTTCGATATTTTACCTCGGTAAAATAAAGCATCTGAGCTTTTTGCGAGATAATATCCACCTCAAATAATTTTGTTTTATAATTTCTCGCGACAATTTCATGGCCAGATTCCACCAGATAATCCACTACGACCTGTTCGCCACGGTCACCCAGCTGTTTGGTGGTGGTTTTACCTTCGGCAATCTCCCGTACTGGGCGAAAGCTACGGCGATGTTCTGGGGTGAGACCGAATTCTTCCATGGCTTTTTGGTGTGCCGCCGTACCATAGCCGACATGTTTGCCGAAGCCATATTCTGGATAAACCGCGTCTAGTTCCGCCATATATTTATCTCGTTCCACTTTCGCGAGAATGCTAGCCGCCGAAATTTCCTTCACTAGAAAATCGCCTTTCTTCAAAGTCGAGACGTATTTCTCGAGCTTCGTCCCCACCAAAAAATTCATCGTGCCATCGATAATAATTTCGGAAAAGGGAACTTTGGTCTTTTGAATTTGTTCCACCGCTCGTCTAGCGGCTAGTCGTAGGGCCTCACTCAGTCCCACCTCATCTATCTCCGTGCTGCTTACCCAACCAGTCGCTGTCGCCAAGGCCTTTTCTTTAATCAAGACATAGAGTTCTTCGCGACGCTTGGCAGATAATTTTTTCGAATCAGTCAACTTCTCGATCCATTCTGCATTCTCGGAATTTTGCCAGTCACCCAAAATACAGGCGCCAATCACTAGTGGTCCCGCATACGGCCCGCGCCCCACTTCATCAATTCCTAGAATCATGGCTTAGCTCCAAATATATTTTTTGCATTCTTGAAACCTCCGAACCTCTTTGGCGGTTATTTTGTTTTTTACTCCAAAATTGACTTTAGAGATTATTTGCTGACATTGAAGCGAAATTCCACGATATCGCCGTCTTCCATCACGTAGGTCTTACCTACGGTGGCGAGTTTTCCGGCGGCTTTCACCGCTTGCTCACTGCCTAGCGCTACTAGGTCATCATATTTCATCACATTCGCCGCGATAAAGCCCCTTTGGAAATCAGTATGAATCGTCCCGGCCGCCTCTGGTGCAGTCGCGCCCTTTTTGATGGTCCAAGCTCGCACCTCTTTCTTGCCAGCGGTCAGGAAAGATTGCAAACCCAAAGTATCATAAGCGGCGATAATTAACTCCGATAGGGCATCGTGATCCACCCCGTAGCTACTGAGAAAATCTTTCTTCTCCGCCAAGGTCATCCCCACCATTTCTTCCTCGAGTTTTGCGTTCACGAAAACTGCCTGATTTGGTGCCACCAATGCGCGCATCTCATTTTTCAGTTCTTCGTTAGTTAATTCACTTTCGTCCACATTGAACATGTAAATCACTGGCTTCTCGGTAAGGTATGGAATTTTTTCCTCCTGCTCCTTGTTTTTCTTGCGTTTCGCTTCTACTTTCTCGCGAGTTTCAAGATCGGCTAATTCCAGCTCGGTTTGAATAATTTCAATATCTTGCTTCGGGTTCACTTCCGCAGCCGTGTTTGAATCTTTCGAGACATGTAAAATATCGTCGTTCTTAAAGACGCGTACCACGTGGCAAATAATTTGGCATTCCCGGATATGAGCGAGGAATTTATTGCCCAGACCTTCACCCTTCGAGGCACCTTCGACCAGTCCCGCAATATCAACAAATTCCACGGTGGCCGGAATTACTTTTTCGGTTTCGTACATTTTGGCCAAAACATCAAGGCGGGTATCTGGTACAGGCACGATACCTACATTTGGCTCAATCGTCGCAAAAGGATAATTCGCCGCCAAAGCGTGCGCATTGGTTAATGCATTAAAAAGCGTTGATTTTCCCACGTTCGGTAGCCCCACAATTCCAATCTTCAAATTCAAAATCAATACTCCTTAAATTTATAGTTTCTTCTCTGTTAATTATAGCATGTAATAAAATTTAAAATAATGTAATCTAAAGTTGACAAGTAATGGCTATTGATATAATATAAAAATATATTCGGGAATACCCGCCATGCCCTCATCCTTTATGGTTGAGGGCATATTTTTTATTTAGCATCTTCAAGAATCCTAAGAAACTCTTCATTCATCGCTGCCGCATGAAAACCAGGCTCGCTCTTCACTACCGCTCCCGCCTGCTTGGCTAAGAATAATCCTGGTTCAAAGTCCCAAGGATTTTTCGCTCTAAAACTTACGCCATGCATTCTGCCAGCTGCCAAAAATCCGAAAGCCACGCAGGCTGATCCAAATACTCGGTGAGTCGAACCATATTTTAGCATTTTGGTGGCTGCCTCGATTACGTCTCCGCCAATCACTGCATAAAAAGCATTTAAAACTGGCACCTCACGAACGGAAATTTTTTCTCCATTTAGATAAGCGCCACTTTCATCAGCAAAATAAAACTCTTTCAACGCCGGCAAATCAATCACGCTTGCGATAGTCTCCCCATTCTTGTGACAAGCCACCTGGATTCCCCAAAGAGGCAAACCGTTCGCAAAATTTTTCGTCCCGTCAATTGGGTCGATGATGAAGCAGTTCTCATTCGTCGCGGCATTCGAATTAAATTCTTCGCTAATAATTGCAAAATTCGGATATTCCGCCTGGATTTTTTCAATCAAAAATCTCTCCACCAGATAATCTATATCCGTCACCAAATCCCCTCTGCTGCCCTTAGCATAAACTCTGAAATCTCGTGACAAGAATTTTTCCGCTTCGCGGATAATGCGCTGTATAAATTTGCCTTCCATAATTATTATTATAGCATTCTGTTATTATATAACCATGAACACTATCGATCCGGCCGTGCTTTCCGATTTTCAGCGTCAAATCTTCCAACTCGAGCGTGATAATACTTCAGAGTTAATTTATTTTTGAAAAGGGAACTATGCCGATTCTACTTTTCACCTCTGTAAATCGCCCGAAAATTTCCTCAAAAGTTTTCCACAATTAAATTCAATTAAATTCCAGGAAAAATCTATTGACGACTAAGCATTAGCATGATAAATTAGTAATAACTTGAAGGTCAATGCAAGTAAAAAACAAAAAACAATTAATATTTAATAAAGGAAATATTATGACAAAATATGCAAAAATCATGGCAACTTTCGGTGTCTTAGCTGGACTCGGTGTCGCTTCACTCCCACTAGCAACCTTTGCTGCTACTACTTCAGAAACTACCGTTAAGGTTACTGTCCAAGAAGGTGTCTCTATCGCTAACGATAATTCTACCGCTGACGCTGGTAATAAAACCCCAGGTGAAGCTGGTACTGCCACTTCTAACCTTACCGCTGGTACTAACAGCGCTGCTGGTCTTAAGATCACCGTTAAGGACAAAGATGAGGATACCTCTCTCCGCGATGCTACCATTACCGGTCCTACCGCTGGTGTAGACTTCATCCCAACCGCCGCTTCTGGTGTTGGTACTTGGAGTCTCAAGGGTGGTGATCTCACTGTAGATACTGCTATGGTTAAGAATTCTGAAACTGCTCTCGTAGTTAAGAATACTTCCAGCGCTTCAACTGAACACGTTCCTGTAACTTACCGCATCGAACCAGGTACAGCACAACGCCAAGGTACCTACGAAGACGTCATTGTTTACACTGTCACCAAAAACTAATTTCCCGTATTGACTGACGAATCAGCTCCTGAAAAGGGGCTGATTTTTATTTGACATTCTGGTAATGCTAAACTATACTAGATATAAATAAATAGAGGACAAAATATGAAACATATTGGGAAGGTAGCTGGCGTTCTTGGCATCGCTTCTACCTGTGGACTGATGGCCTTACCGCTTAGCACTTTTGCTATTGAAAAGAAAAATAGCCTGGATGTGAATGTCACCATCGCTTCTTTTCTTAATGTAACGGCTGGTGCCAATACAGTGGCAGATACGATTAAATCAGGTCAGGTTAAAAATCTTACTAATACTATTCGTGTGAAGACGAACAGTGTCACTGGTTACAATATTAATATTCGTGATAAAGACACTAATACCAATCTAGTCCATGATACTACCGCTACTAGTGTTATCCCGGCCCTGGCTGGCGATCTCGATGGTGCTCAAGCTGGCTGGAATTATTCCGTGGGCAGTATCTCTCATAAGGCGATTACGGCTACAGATGCTTCGATTCACAAGAATCTTAACACATCTAAGCAAGTCCTTGATGAGACTACTAATATAAATTACCATGTCGCTGCTACTAACGCTCAAATCCCAGGAAACTACCAAGATGTAGTAGTTCTCACGGTTTCAGAAAATCCGGGTACTTAAAACTTTATTTTTATTGAATTAAGCTTTTGCTCGTGTATAATAAATAGCATATAACTAGGAGGTAAATGAAAAAACTTAAAGGTCTAATTTTCGGTATGGCAGTTGCGTTGCCGCTCTTTTTTGGCATCGTCCGTCCAGCCCACGCAGATAATGGTACCGAACGTCTAGCAAATCACATGCAGGTCTCGCCTGCGTCTCAGCAACTCGGGACGTTAAAGCCAGGTGAAACCAAGCAGGGCTCATTCCGTGTTCAAAATATCGGTACGAATGCCTTTGACTTTAAGATTTATGCTGCGCCATATTCAGTTAGCAACGAAAGCTATGATCCAACTTTCGATGCCTCGTCTGACTACACCAAGATTTCTAACTGGTTTACTTTTAATACCACTTCTGGTCATCTGGATCCAAACTCAGAAGCCACTATCGAATACACCGTCAAGGTGCCTCAAAATGCTCCAGGCGGCGGTCAATATGCTTCCATTATGGTGGAAAACGCTTCGAGTGAAAATTCTTCCAATACTATCCGCGAAGTTACTCGTATCGGCATGTTGATTTACTCTCATATCGATGGCAAGATTAACCACTGTACTAAGATTTTGGAAAACAGCCTACCATTTATCTTATTTAACCCACCAATTTCCGGCACCTCTCGTGTCGAAAACTGTGGTAACACCGACGAGGATGTCAAGTATGTTCTCCGTGTCTTCCCATTCTTCTCTAAAGAAGAAGTCTATACTAATGAAGAAAACCCTACCTATCGCACCACTCTCCCTAATACTAAGCGTCTCAGCAAGGAAACTTGGGAAAAATCTCCGGGTATCGGTATCTTCTGGGTCGAGCAAGACATTACCTTTGGTAACGCCCACAATACATCTCGTAAGCTCGTGATTCTTTGTCCAATCTGGCTTATCGTCCTACTTGTCCTCTTCATCCTCTCAGTTATCTTCTGGCTTGTTTCAAAGAAATATGAGAATAAAAAATCTAATACTAAGTCCACACCTCGCGTCGAATCTGATTTCTAAAGGAGTATTTGATGAAAACTAACATTAAACGTATCTTGACTCTAGCCCTCTTTGGGCTAGGGCTCTCCAGTCTCTTCGGTTTAGCGAAAACCTCTGCTACTTATGCCGACGAAAAACCAGCTGAAAAACCAAAAGTCCAAATCCAAATTTCCCCAGTGAAAAACACCGTCTATCTCAAGGGCGGCGATGTCTCAGATTTTACTTTCAACGTCTCTAACATCGGTACCGATCCTTTCGATTTTAAGGTTTATGCTACTCCATATTCCATCTCCAACGAAAAATATGAACTAAACTTCTCCAAGGAAAGTTCCCGTACTCAGATTACTCGCTGGACTACTTTTCAGGATGCTTCCGGAAATTACGTATCTGATGTCACCTACTCTGTCCAGCCAAACGAAACCAAGGTGGTGAAGTATCGTGTCACCGTACCTCAGGATGTGCCAGCCGGTGGTCAATACGCCGTCATCTTCGCGGAAGCCATCCCAAAAGACGATCTTAATTCCACCGGTATTAAAACCGTTTCTCGTGTCGGTTTAACTCTCTATGGTAAAACCGAAGGTGAAACCAGGGAAGAAGCCAAAATTTCCAAATACCATCTCGACGGTTTCCGTGTATCTGGTAATATTCGCACCTCCGCTACTGTCGAAAATACTGGTAATACTGATTTCCGTGCCACTGTTAGTATGAAAGTAGAAAAGCTTTTTGGCGGTTCAATCTTTGAAGATACTAAGGGCTTCGACGTCTTGCCTGATACGGCTCGTGATGTTGATCTGGAATGGAAGGATAGCCCAGCCTTCGGTATCTATCGCATTACTTCCACGGTTTCTGCCGCTGGCAAGGAAGAAAAATCCACTAAGATCGTCTTAATTGTTCCGATATTTGTTCTGATTATTCTGTTTATGCTATTGACAACGGCTGTAGTATGGTTTATTATCGTACTTAGAAAGCGTCGTGCTCAAAAGTCTAAGTTAATTATTTAGATATAAGCACTAAAAAAATAAAAATAAAAATAAAAAAGGCGAAAAATGAACAAAAAATCAATCATCGGCGCATTAGGAATAGCAGGTCTCACCATAATCGGTGGCCTGGCGCTCACTAATCAAACTTACGCCCAGGAGACTGCTTCTTCCGAAGTAACCGTCCAGGTCAAAGTTCTTCCAAACGGGCAATCAGTTGCTATCAAGTCACCAACTTCTGATAGCAAGGTTCTTGAAAAACAAGTTCCACTTAATATTGACTTTACCAAGTCCAAAACTATTGAATATGAAATTAAGCTCACCGATAAAGACGGTACTACCACTACTATCGCTAACGAAACTGTTAATGTAAGTAATGCTGGTGCAGCTAATAGCGGTTCGAAGACAATTCCTCTCGACATGCAACAGCTCACGAATGGCGTCTTCGGTAAAGTTTCCATCAAGGTTACCGTCGATGGTAAAGCTGAAACTGCCGATACAGTGGAATTTAATTATGTCCCAATAGAGGTTGAAAAAACTCAGGCCAACTCAAATGGTTACACTGGTTTCAACGTTCATCACGCTGCTGGTGTCGCTAAACTTAAGCTCACTATCAAAGATAAGGATGGCCACAAAATTGGCGATAAAGAAATCGAAATTACCGATCCAGCCGCTTTAACTAATGGTGGGACCGTAGCGTTCAACTCTGAAGAAATTAATAATCATTTGGAAAAGGGTGATTACGTTCTTGAAGTCGTTGCCCTCAATGGCGCAGGTGATGATCTCGCTAAACCAGAACTTGCTAACTTTAAGTTTGCCGGTAAGGAAGAACCAGCTAAGTCAGCTACTCCAGACAAGAATGGTGGAAAGAAAATCCCAGCCATACCTAATACTGGTGGATCCGTCTTTGCAGGCATGAATCTCTCATCCTCAGACTTCCTCGCTTCCGGCATTGCCGTCTTCGCCTTCCTCTCTCTTCTCGCCGTCGTCTTCTTGAAGAAGGGTAAGAAATCCGGTTACCGCCGCTAAGTTTGATTCTAAAAGACCTCCTCACGGGGGTCTTTTTTCTTCAATTAAATTATGGTTGAAATCTTCGCTTAAATATCATATAATAAATCTGCTGGACGATTAGCTCAGTTGGCTAGAGCGCGTCTTTGACGTAGACGAGGTCAGAGGTTCAAATCCTCTATCGTCCACCAGTAATTCAGGCTAAGGGCCTGTTTTTTTGTATTTCACTGAGGGGTTTAGTATTTTTCGGGTTTTTATTCTAAAAGCATTATTCCAAAATTCTTATGGCCTGGATATGTTACAATATAATTAATTAAATCGCACTGGAGCTAGTATGAAAATCAAAGATAAAATTAATGCCTATCTTAATACAGCAATCTCTACTACCGTGGTGATGGTGTTACTCGGCCTCTTCTTTGCTCTGCTTCCAGAATTTGCCATCAATCTCTTGCGTCTACTTCTTGCCGCCGGCTTCCTGCTTGCCGGTTTCAGTATGATTGTGAGCCGAATCTATTCGCGTTTCATCCGCATGTTTTCCAGCAACTTCCTCGGCGCCTTTCTTATCGTAGTGGGTCTCGTCTTTCTTTTTTATCCGGGTATTCTCAGCCTTATTCCGATGACTATCGGTCTAGTGATTATGATTTCGGCAATTTCGCGTATCGGCTATACTATGGAATTAAAAAACGTTTCTAAATCTGCCTATATCACATCTATCATCACTAATCTCCTATCACTTACCGCTGGTATTGCCATTATCATCTATCCGTTTGACGCTTCCGCCATCGCCTTATCTCTGATTGGCTTCATTATGATCGGTTATGGTCTCTCGGATTTAATCAATATTATTGTCTTAAAGAAGCACGTTGAAGAATTCACTGATCGCTATAATCTAGTCTCCAAATTTTCTGGTTCCAAAAAATCCGGCACTAACTTAGATGACGTTGAAGAAGCGGAAATTGTTGACAAGAAGAAAAAATAATCATACTTACTCAGATTCAGTTAAACAATTAAGAAAGACACCTAAAACAAAAAAGGAACAATCCTGTATAATAGATAGTAAGCTTTTATTATTTTTAACTCGGAGTTTACTTTATGGCCGACACTAAAAAAGAACAGGAGCGCGCAGAATTACATCGTACTATTTGGAACATCGCCAACAATCTACGCGGTTCAGTGGATGGCTGGGATTTTAAACAGTATATTCTTGGCATGCTCTTTTATCGTTTTATCTCAGAAAACTTAACGAACTACATAAACGAAGGTGAGCATAAAGCCGGCAATGCAAGCTTCGATTACGCTAGTATTTCGGACGAACAGGCCGAAACGATCCGCGAAGAAATGGTAGACACCAAAGGCTTCTTCATTCTACCAAGCCAACTCTTTAAGAACGTTCGTAAGAATGCACGAAACGACGAAGACTTAAATGAAACGATCGAAAAAGCCCTAAACTCCATTGAAGACTCCGCTAAAGGTCATGATTCCGAATATGACATGAAAGGTCTCTTTGACGACCTTGATGTTAATAGCAATAAACTTGGTAGTTCCGTAGCAAAGCGCAACGACCACCTCGTTCAACTTATGGACGGCGTTGGCGAGATGAAACTCGGTAATTACCAAGACAATACCATCGATGCATTCGGTGACGCCTACGAATTCCTTATGGGTATGTACGCATCAAGCGCCGGTAAATCTGGCGGCGAATTTTACACTCCACAGGAAGTATCAGAACTCCTCACGAAGCTCGCAGTAATGGGCAAAACATCAGTAAACAAAGTTTATGATCCGGCTTGTGGCTCAGGCTCACTTCTGCTCAAATTCGCAAAGATTCTCGGCCGCGATAACGTCCGCCAAGGTTTTTATGGCCAAGAGATAAACATCACGACTTACAACCTTTGCCGCATTAACATGTTCCTTCACGATATCGACTACGATAAGTTTGACATCGCGCTCGGCGATACGCTCATGGATCCTGGGCATTGGGATGATGAGCCATTTGAGGCAATCGTATCCAATCCGCCATATTCGATTCACTGGGAAGGCGAAAGCAACCCAGTTCTCATTAACGACCAACGCTTTTCGCCTGCTGGCGTCTTAGCGCCGAAGTCGAAAGCCGATCTCGCATTTATCATGCACTCACTTAGCTGGCTCGCCACAAATGGCGCAGCCGCAATCGTTTGTTTTCCAGGCATCATGTATCGCGGTGGCGCTGAGCAAAAGATTCGCAAGTACTTAGTAGACAATAACTTCGTAGATACCGTGATTCAATTACCAGACAACCTATTCTACGGCACGAGCATTGCGACCTGCATTATGGTGCTTAAGAAAAATAAATCCGAGAATTCGACATTATTTGTCGACGCAAGTAAAGAATTTATCAAGGTCACAAACAGCAACAAGCTTACTGATACAAATATTGAGAGGATTCTCGAATGGGTTAAAGAGCGCAAAAATGTCGATCATCTCGTCCGCCTAGTACCTAACGACGAAGTGGCCGAGCAAGGTTATAATCTTTCAGTTTCTACATACGTCGAACCAGAAGATACGCGCGAGAAAGTAGACATCAAGAAACTTAATGCTGAACTTAAAGAGATCGTCGCTCGCGAAAACGAACTTCGTCAGAAGATTGATAAAATAATCGAAGAAATCGAAGGAGGTAAAAATGTTGCCTAGAGAGTTTAATTTTCTCATTTATAAATCAGAGGATGAAGATTTATCCGTAAATGCCTATATTAAAGACGAAACGATTTGGTTAACACAAAAATCAATGTCCGAGCTATTCGGGGTTAACCCGCAGGCGATAACTAAGCATTTACAGAATATCTACAACGAAGGCGAACTGGAGCAAGCCGCAACGTGTTCCAAAATGGAACAGGTTCAAGACGAAAGTGGTAGAGTCGTTAGACGTGAAACATTATTTTACAATCTCGATGCCATTATTTCCGTCGGCTATCGCGTCAATTCGTCGCGCGCAACGCATTTCCGAATCTGGGCTACAAAGATTCTTAAAGAATATATGATAAAAGGTTTTGTACTAGATGATGACAGATTAAAACAAGGTGAAACGGTTTTTGGTAAAGATTACTTCCGTGAACTCTTGGAACGCGTACGCTCAATTCGCGCGAGTGAGAGACGTATTTGGCAACAGATCACCGACATTTTTGCTGAATGTAGTATCGACTACGACAAAAACTCCGAGATAACACACGATTTCTATGCGATGATCCAAAATAAATTCCATTATGCCATCACTGGCCAAACAGCAGCTGAAATTATTGATACACATGCCGATCGCACAAAGCCAAATATGGGGCTTACTACATGGAAGAATTCTCCAGACGGCAGAATTCTAAAATCCGATGTTACAGTCGCAAAGAATTATTTGGACGAAAACCAAATTCGTCGGCTCGAACGCGCTATTACGGGCTTCTTTGACTACATAGAAGATCTGATTGAAAATGAAGTTACGTTTACAATGGAAGACTTTGCTAAAAGCATAAACGAATTCTTGAATTTTCGTCGTTTCAACATCTTAGAGGGCAAAGGCCGCATCTCGAAGAAAGATGCCGACAAAAAAGCCATTGCCGAATATACTGAGTTTAATAAGACGCAGATGATTAATTCTGACTTCGATAAAGAAGTAAAGAGAATACTAGAGGGCAAAAATGAGTAAGATTGATGAGTTGATTAAAGAAAAATGCCCGAACGGCGTAGAGTTTAAACAGCTCGGAGATGTTTGTAAATTTGTTCGAGGTAAGGGAATGTCTAAGTCTGATAAAAATGACGGAGATACAAATATTATTCTTTACGGAGAACTTTATACCACATATGGAAACTATATAACCGACATAGTGTCGCATGCCGATTTTGATAAGGCTAAAAACTCTACTTTGCTTCAGAAAAACGACATTGTGATTCCTATATCAAGTACCACTAAAGAAGCACAGATAGGAAAAGCTTCGGCAATTTGCGTAGATGAACCAGTCTACTTAGGCGGCGATGCACTATGTTTAAGGCACGAACAAGTTCCGGGTTTTCTTGTGCATCTTTTGAATAGTGCATGGTTTGAACAGAGAAAAATGAAATATGTTCGCGGTACAACTATTATGCATCTATCCCCAGACGGAATAAAGAAAATTAAAATCCCAGTTCCGCCAATTGAAGTGCAAAGAGAGATAGTCAGTATGTTAAACTCATTTACAGAGCTGGAAGCAGAGCTGGAAACAGAGCTGGAAGCTAGGAAGCGTCAGTACGAATACTATAGAGATTACCTACTTTCATTTGAAAATATAGCCAGTGAGGGGGGGCAAGTTGAGTGGCTTGCACTCGACAAATTATGTAGCATATCAGCAGGCGGCGACGTACCGAAAGATGCCCTTTCTGATGTAAAAACTAACAAATATCCTATCCCAATCATCAGTAATGGCATTGGCAACAACGCCGTATACGGCTATACCACCAATGCAAAAATAATAAAACCAGCTGTTACGATTTCGGCAAGAGGAACAATAGGCTACGCGGAATATCGCGACTACCCATATTATCCAATAGTAAGACTTTTGTCAGTTATTCCTAATGACTCTGAAGAGCTAAATACAAAATATCTTTATTATTGCTTACAATGTAAAAAATATAAGCTACCTACGAGCGGAATTCCGCAATTAACCGCACCTGATCTCAAAAAACAAAAAGTGCCAGTTCCACCAAAAAAGATTCAGGAACGCATTGTTTACGCCCTAGATAATTTTGACACCGTCTGTAACGACCTCAATATTGGCTTGCCGGCTGAAATTGAAGCGCGACAAAAACAATACGAATACTATCGCGATAGGCTTCTAAGCTTCGACGCAGTAATCGGCGACGGCACCGAGAGAGAGAGGAGTAGCTAAGCTACGTCAATATATCTTTGGTTACTATATTGCCAAGATTGAAGATATTTGCGATATATCTCGCGGCATCGTAATGTCCAAGGACTTCATAAAAGACAATACTGGCGATTATCCGGTCTATTCGTCACAGACCGAGAATGACGGTATGCTAGGCAAAATCAACACATATAAATACGACGGCGAATACTTAACCTGGACTACGGATGGCGCCAACGCTGGTACCGTATTCCGTAGAAGCGGCAAGTTTAGCGTTACAAATGTATGCGGCTTACTAAAGATTAAAGAAGAAGGTATTCTAAACGATTACCTGTATTATGCGTTGAGCGTAGAAGCTAAAAAGCACGTCAGTTCAGGAATGGGTAACCCGAAGCTCATGAGTAATGTGATGGGTTCGATAAAAGCAATTATCCCGAGCGCAGAACAACAAGAATCAATAATAAAAGTGCTAAATAACCTGAGCGAAATATGCGAAAGTTTCAAGTCCGGCCTTCCTGCCGAGATCGAAGCGCGTCACAAGCAATATGAATATTACCGCGATAAATTGCTTACCTTTTCAGAAAAATAGTGCCATCTAACTATAATTCTTACATTAAAAATCGTGGAAAAGTCTTGACAAACTTCCACGATTTATGATAAAATGTGGAAAAGTAAAAAGAAAGTTCCACGATATGAATAGTGTTGGAAAATACATAAGTCAACCAGAAGGATACAAGGCTTTTATCCCTGAACCTTTTCCACCAAAGGACAAGTTTGTTTTTAGTGATCAACTGATCAAAAAACATTCAGAAGCTATGCGCGTCCTCGGTAAACTCGATGGTATCACAGAGCTACTACCAGATAAAGATTGGTTCATCTTAATGTTTCTTAGGAAGGACGCATCGTCTTCAAGTCAAATCGAAGGAACGAATGCAACAATGATGGACTCGATTGAGAGGGAGAATGTCGAACCGAGTGTCGATCTTCCACAAGACGTTGATGATATTTTGCACTACATTAAAGCCTTAAACTACGGCCTAAAACGAATCGAAGAATTTCCATTTAGCCTAAGATTTATCAAGGAACTTCACGAAAAACTAATGCGGGGTGCAAGATCTACGCAGTTCTCTTACCCTGGAGAATTTCGCAAAAAACAAAACTGGATTAATGGAACGCGTCCAGATAACGCTAAGTATGTTCCACCAACCGTTGTTGAAATGAAACGTTCACTTGGTGATTTAGAATTATTTATCAACTCCGACAAAGACGACTATCTGCCACTGATAAAAACAGCACTTATTCACTCTCAGTTTGAGGCCATTCACCCATTCAATGATGGAAATGGTAGAACCGGTCGTATGCTTGTTGCGATGTATTTATGGCAACAAAAGTTATTAGAATCGCCAGTTTTATACTTGTCATCTTACTTTAAGAAATATCAAGAAGTTTATTACTCTCGGCTTAACGGTTACCATAATGGCGAAGTAGAAGAATGGGCTGACTTCTTCCTTGATGGCGTAATTGAAATTGCTAATTCTGCTATCGTAACATGCGCAAAAATCACAAAACTGCGCGAAAGAGATATGATGAAAGTTCAAAAACTCAATCGCGTAGCATCAGAAGCTACTCTCAAGATATTGATTGGATTATACAAAATGCCAGTCGTTGGTGTTTCCGATATTCAGAAATGGACCAAATATCAACAAAGCGGAGTATATAAAGCAATTGATCGCATGAAAGATATGGGTATATTGGAGCCAATAAAAACTGGTGATAAGCCGTATGCGCAAAAATGGGTATATAGAGAATATCTAAACTTATTCAGCGAAGAAGCGGAGGCAAAAAATGAGTAGGTTCAATATGATTGCGGAAAGCGAAGTCTCTACAGTTCTCGCTGAATACAAGCCTGATGATAAGAAATATACGGCTTACCAGAGCGAAGCCGAACTTGAACGCGAACTAATACAGAACTTGCAGGAGCAAGGATATGAATATCTGCAAATCCATAACGCTCACGATCTTGAAGATAATTTACGCAAAGAGCTCCAGAAACTAAACAATTACGTCTTTTCTGATAGCGAATGGCAACGATTCTTCTATGAAAATATCGTCGGTAATTCTGAAGGCATTGTCGAGAAAACTCGCAAGATCCAAGAAAAAGATACCGCGATATCGTTTCGTGCAGAAGATGGCCATACGCAGAATATCCGCCTACTCGATAAAAAGAATATTCATAACAATAGCCTACAAGTCATTAATCAATACGCGATCAGTAGAGATGAAGGCGCCGAACATGATAATCGCTACGACGTAACGATTCTTGTTAATGGCCTTCCTCTCGTCCATATCGAGCTAAAGCGACGCGGCGTAAGACTCCGCGAGGCATTCAACCAAATCAAACGTTACTCACGTGAGAGTTTCTTCGCCGGTAGTGGTCTTTTTGAATACGTTCAAATTTTCGTAATTTCTAACGGCACTCATACGAAATATTATTCAAACACGACGCGCGAAAGTCATATTAAAGAACTTGGCGAAGCCGGTCGCAAGAAATCTAAGAAAACAAGCAACAGCTTCGAATTCACAAGCTACTGGGCCGACGCCAAGAACAAGACAATTCCGGATTTGGTAGACTTTACGAAAACATTCTTCTCAAAGCATACGATTCTAAACATTTTGACGCGCTACTGTGTATTCGATACAGATAACAAGCTACTCGTAATGCGCCCGTATCAGATTGTAGCGACCGAAAGAATCATCAATCGTATAGAGACCTCAACTAACTACAAAAAGCTCGGTACGACGGCCGCTGGTGGTTATATTTGGCACACTACTGGCTCAGGTAAGACACTTACCAGCTTTAAGACTGCTCAGCTCGTAGCAAAGATGCCGTATATCGATAAGGTTCTGTTCGTAGTAGATCGCAAAGACTTAGATTATCAGACAATGAAAGAATACGACCGCTTCGAGAAAGGCGCCGCTGACGGCAATACTTCAACGCGCGTTCTTCAAAAACAACTCGAATCAAACAATTCACGCATTATTGTCACGACAATCCAAAAGCTTGGCGTATTCATTAAAAAGAATCCAGTGCATAACGTGTACAACCAGCACGTCGTAATCATCTTTGACGAATGCCACCGCTCACAATTCGGTGATATGCATACTGCAATTGCAAAAGCTTTCAAGAACTATCACCTATTTGGCTTTACTGGTACGCCTATTTTCGCATCTAACGCTGGCAGTAGCGGCAATCCAATGCTTAGAACGACAGAACAAGTCTTTGGTGATAAACTCCACACGTACACGATCGTCGACGCCATTAATGACAAAAATGTGCTACCATTCCGCATTGACTATATCAATACCGTCAAAGAAAAAGACGATATAGCCGATAAGCAAGTAAGTAGCATTGATCGTGAACGCGCATTACTTAGCGACGAACGCGTTTCCATGGTCACTTCATACATTCTCGACCATTTCGACCAGAAGACAAAAAGAAATCAGTTCTATAGCTTTAATCGCACGATGAATATAGCTGATGTCGTAAAGTTCGGCGACTCAAAGCGCGAAACATTACTTGGCAGAATGAATGGCTTTAACTCAATCTTTGCCGTCGCATCCATTCCGGCCGCAATGAAATACTATACTGAGTTTAAGAAACAGTTAGCTGAGAGAAACAACTCACTCAAAATCGCAACTATTTTTAGTTTCCAGGCAAATGAAGACGATCCAGAAGAAGGCTTTATCTTCGACGAAGATTTGGATATCACTGGAATGGATCAGTCGTCGCGTGACTTCCTGGAGTCAGTCATTGCTAACTACAATAAAGATTTCAACACGAATTACGATACATCTTCCGATTCATTCCAAAACTATTATAAAGACCTGTCGCTACGCGTCAAGAACCGCGAAGTAGATCTACTTATCGTCGTGAATATGTTCCTAACCGGCTTTGATGCCACGACACTCAATACACTCTGGGTAGATAAAGAGTTAAAGATGCATGGTCTAGTCCAAGCATTCTCTCGCACAAATCGCATTCTCAACTCAGTCAAGCAATTTGGCAACATCATTTGTTTCCGTAACTTAGCCGAGAAAGTAGATGAAGCAATCGGATTATTTGGTGACCGCGACGCAAGCGGCATTGTGCTTCTAAAGAGCTACGACGAATACTTGAATGGCTATGACGAAAATGGTGAACACAAAGTTGGTTATACCGAATTAATCGCCGAGCTTTCCGAAAAGTTCCCACTTGGCGAACGCATCGAGGGTGAACAAAACCAAAAAGACTTCATCAAGCTCTTTGGCAAGATTCTAAGAATGCGCAACATTCTTACATCGTTCGATAGGTTCGAACAAGAAGATATTTTGTCGCCAAGAGACCTACAAAACTATCAGAGCGAGTATCTCGACCTATACCAAGAACTTCGTCCATCCAGCCCAACCGAAAAAGAAGACGTAAATGATGACCTAGTATTCGAAATCGAACTTGTCCGCCAGGCCGAAGTTAATGTCGATTACATTCTCGCACTCGTCACTAAATATCACGAATCGAACTGCGAGAACAAAGATATTCTTACGAGTATCGACAAGGCCGTCGACGCAAGCATCGAGCTCAGAAGCAAGAAGGAGCTCATCCACGACTTCATCAATCTCTATTCTCTACACGAGAATGGCGAAATTCATGACGCATGGCAACGCTTTATTAACGTCGAACGTGAAAACGAACTTACTAAGATTATCGAGGATAACAACCTAAATCCCGCAGAAACCAGAAGGCTTATCTCTAACTCATTCCGCGATGGCGTATTCAAGACCACAGGAACCGACGTAGACCGCATTATGCCGGCTATGTCGCGCTTTGGTGATAGCAATCGCTCTGGCAAGAAGAAAGGCATTATTGAGCGACTTGTGAGCTTCTTCGAGAAATACTTTGGAGCGATCTAAAGACTACTCGAAATTGATACACAAAAAAGGTGATTTACGCATATAAATCACCATATAATTTCATCTTCGAATCTGAATTTTCTACAGATTTCTCTGTTGGTGAGTCGGGAGGGACTCGAACCCTCGACACCGGGCTTAAAAGGCCCGTGCTCTAACCTGCTGAGCTACCGACCCAGAGTACTCTCTTATTATATGCCTACCCTCTCAAAAAATCAAGCAAAATATGGTATAATATTCAGAGTAAAAAATAAGGGCAATATGAATAATAAAGAAAATATCCGTAATGTTGCAATCATCGCGCACGTTGACCACGGTAAAACGACGCTGGTGGATGCACTTTTGAAACAATCTAATACCTTCCGTGATAACCAAGCTGAAATGAGTCAGACCCTCATTATGGACTCTGGCGATCAGGAACACGAGCGCGGTATTACCATCACCGCCAAGCAGACCTCGGTCTATTATCACGATCACAAAATTAATATTATCGACACTCCGGGCCACGCCGACTTCTCTGGTGAAGTGGAGCGTACTTTGAATATGGCCGACGGTGTACTTTTGGTGGTTGACGCCCAAGAAGGCCCGATGCCACAGACTAAATTCGTTTTGAAAAAAGCCCTTGATCTTAAATTAAAACCAGTCGTAATTATTAATAAAATCGACAAGCCTGCCGCTCGTATCGAAGAGGTGAAAGACGAAATTTCTGACCTTTTCTTGGAACTTGCGACCGAAGAATCTCAACTTAATTATCCTATCTATTATGCCATCGCGCGTGATGGTCGTGCCGGCAAGACCGAAAATCTGGATGATGATTTGCACGTGATTTTCGAATCCATCATCAATGATATCCCTTCCCCGAAGGTCGATGAGGATTCCGAGAAAGGCCTGCAACTTCTCGTGGCTTCACTCGCTTCCGATAATTACCTTGGTAAATACGCTATCGGCAAGATTTTCCGTGGCAATATTAAGCATGGTCAATCGATTAAAATCGTGAAGACCCATTTTACTAACGGTGAGCCAGAAGTCACTACCGAAAATGGTAAAGTTGACCGTATCTTCGTCTATCGTGGTCTCGGTAAAGAAGAAGTCAACGAAGCTTTTGCTGGTGACATTGTCGCGGTGACTGGCATTCCAAGCGCTAATATCGGTGACACCATTGCTGCCTTTGACAATCCAGAAGCCCTGCCTACTATCGAGCTTGAACCACCTACTCTCAGTATTTATATTGGCCCAAACACTAGTCCTTTGAAGGGTCAAGAAGGTGAATTTACTACTTCTCGTCAAATTTCTGATCGTCTTCACAAAGAACTTGAAACTAATATTGCTTTGAAAATTGTCCAAGACGGTCTCGGTTACAAAGTTTCCGGTCGTGGTGAACTTCACCTCTCAGTTTTGATCGAAACTATGCGCCGTGAAGGTTACGAACTCGAAGCTGGCCGTCCAGAAGTGGTCTATAAGGAAATTAATGGCAAAAAATGTGAACCATTTGAGGATCTCACGATTGAGGTTACTCCAGAATACGTCGGTGCGGTCTCGCAAGAGCTTGGTGTTCGTAAGGCCGATCTTGTTGCTCAGGAAATTACCTCTGGTGGTGCCGTCCGTTTCACTTATGAAATTTCTACCGCGGCTTTAATTGGTCTTCGTAATAGCTTGATGACCGATACCAAGGGTACCGTAATTATGTCTTCCATCCCGAAGGGCTACCGTCCAGTTGAAGGTAAGTACAAGCCAGAACGTAATGGTGTTTTGATTTCTTTTGAAACTGGTACTTCTACCGCTTATGCTCTCGACATGGTGCAGGCTCGTGGTATTCTCTTTATTCCACCACAGGTGCCAGTCTATCAAGGTATGATCGTCGGTCTTTCGAACAAGAAAGAAGATATTGATATCAATGTTTGTCGCGAAAAGCAGCTCACCAATATGCGTACTCACGCCTCTGATGGCGCAATTCAGCTTACCCCATATACCAATCTCAGCCTCGAGCAATGTCTCGACTTCCTGCTCGATGATGAACTTCTCGAAGTTACTCCGAAAAGTCTTCGTCTCCGCAAGCGCCAGTTAGATCCAATCAAGCGCAAACGCGAAGCTAGGAGCTAAAATGTCTCAACCGGCGTATCTTATCGATTCACATTGTCATCTGCATGACCTGGATTTTTATACGCCGGAAGCGCAAACTAAGGCTTTAGCGGCCTGCGCCGAAAAACAGGTCGAAAAACTAATTTGTATCGGTACTGATCACGAAGATTCTTTCAAGGCTGCCGGATTTGCGGCCCAAAATCCCATCAAGCTTTTCTGGAGCTATGGTATCCACCCCAATGAATTTGACAAACCTAGAAAAGATGTTCAATTTGAACATAATAATCGTCCTGTGGCAATTGGGGAAGTGGGATTAGATTATCATTATGGTGAGAACGACAAGCTCGACCAGGCGAGACTTCTGGAGGAGATGCTAGACCTCGCCATTCGCGAAGATTTGCCACTGATTTTTCATGTTCGTGAAGCCTTTGATGATTTTTTTGCGATTTTGGACAATTTTTCTACCGCCAAAATCCGCGGTGTCGTGCATTCTTTCTCTGATAATAAGAAAAACCTCCGTAAATCTCTCGAGCGCGATTTTTATATCGGCGTGAATGGTTTAGCTACCTATTCCACTTTGCCGATGCCGCCAATTGAGCGAATTTTGCTCGAAACCGATGCACCATTTCTCGCTCCCGTACCACTACGTGGGCAAACCAACCAGCCGGCGAATGTTTATTATGTGGCCAAGTGGCTATCTGAGGAGCTCGGATTAGATTTTGAGGAAGTTGCGAAAATTACCACAGAAAATTCTGAAACCCTCTTTAATCTAGGAGCCAAAAAATGATTTATTTAGATTTTGCTGCCGCCACCCCAGTGCATCCTAAGGTACTTGAGGCGATGTTGCCATACTTTAGTGAAAATTTTTACAATCCTTCCGCACCATATCTTCCTGCCAAACATTTGCGCGGTGAATATGAAGCGAAAAAATCCGCTCTAGCCCAAACCATTGGTGCGAAATCACCAGATTTAGTTATTACGGCCGGTGCCACTGAGTCGATCAATCTCGCGTTTACTGTCTTAGAAAAATACCCAGACGCCGAGGCTCTGATTTTAGCCACCGAGCATGCTTCGGTGCGAGAATCCGCCAGACATTATGCAAAAAAAGTGGCGGAAATCACCGTCGATCATACCGGTCTAATCGACCTAAAAGATTTGGTCGCCAAAATTACCGAAAAAACTGTTCTAATTTCTGTCGCCATCGCCAATAACGAACTTGGTACCATCCAGCCTCTCAGTGAAATTGCCGAAATTATTCGTGAGATTCGCGAACAGCGTCTCGCTACTGGTAATCTCACGCCACTTTATCTCCATTCTGACGCTTCGCAGGCCGCCAGTCTCCTCGACCTTTCGGTGGCGCGTCTCGGGGTCGATCTCTTGACGCTCAATTCCGCCAAAGTTTATGGCCCGAAGGGAATTGGTGCACTCTATATTTCTCGTGGAGTTAGACTCAGTCCGATCTCTTATGGTGGCGGTCAGGAAATGGGTCTGCGTTCGGGTACGGAAAATGTGCCTCTCCTCATGGGCTTCGCGGAAGCTTCAGTGCGTGCGAAAGCTCACATTTCCGCCAGTCGTAAAAAATATGAAAAATATAATCAATTATTCCGGCAGATTTTGACCGAAAAATCCCTCGTCATTCCGAAATTCTTGGGTAACAAAAAGCACCAATTAGCCAATTTCTGCCCAATCTGCTTCGATGGCCTCGATGCCGAACGTCTGATCTTTAAGTTAGAAGACCGGGGTATCTTGCTTTCTACTGGCGCCGCCTGTGCCGCCTCTAAGGGGCAAAAATCCCATGTGCTTTCCGCCATCGGTCTCACCGATTCGGAAATTACCGGCTCCCTTCGCGTCACTTTCGGTGAACTCAATACCGAAGAACAAATTCGTGAAGCCGCCTCGGTGATCGCCGAAGTAGTTAATCAAGAAGCCAAGCGTATCGGTCTCGGTCAAACCGAAGGAGCCACTCATGAATAACCCTGCAGCCAAACCCAAAACCGTCTTCGTTGGTATGTCCGGCGGTGTCGATTCTTCTGTCACTGCCGTCCTATTAAAAAATGCCGGCTACCACGTGGTCGGTGTTTATATGAAGAACTGGTCGAAGGATCTTCCAGGCATGAAATGTCCTTGGGCGGAGGATTTGGCTGACGCTAAGCGTGTGGCTACTAAGTTAGATATTGATTTTCGTATTTTTGATTTTGAAACCGAGTATCACGCCAAGGTAGTTGATTACATGATTGAGGAATTTAGGAAGGGGAATACCCCGAATCCCGATGTGATGTGTAATCAGGAAATCAAGTTCAAGCTTTTTTATGATATTGCCATGAGTCAGGGCGCCGATTTTATTGCTACTGGTCATTATGCCGTATCTGAAGACGGCAATTTGAAGCTCGCCACCGATACGAATAAGGATCAAACTTACTTCCTCTATCGAATTTCCGACGAAGCAATTTCGCGTACGCTTTTTCCTCTTGGTAAAATGCTAAAACCAGAGGTGAAAAAGCTAGCTGCCGAATTTGGTCTCGATAATGCCTACAAGAAAGAATCTATGGGGGTTTGTTTTGTCGGTGAGGTCGGGATCAAAGATTTTCTCCAAGAATATATTGAGGTGGTGCCTGGTCAGATTGTCGCTCGCGATACTGGAGAGGTGCTCGGCACGCACGAAGGTGCGGTCTTCTATACTATCGGTCAGCGCCACGGTTTGAATCTCGGCGGCGGACTGCCTTATTATGTGGTGGGTAAAGACATGGCGAAAAATCTGGTATATGTTTCGAAAAACCTCAATCACTTAAATCTTTGGACCAAGACTTTGAAATTAAAGGATGTAATCATTCGTCAAATTCATCAGGCCACCGGTGATATTCAGCCAAATCTTTCTAATCTAACTTGTCGTGTACGCCATCGTGCACCACTCATCCCTTGTAGTTTTAATTCAGAAACTAACGAAGTGACGCTAAAAGAAGAAATCAAGCATCCAGCAGCCGGTCAATCTGTGGCCTTCTATGCCGGAGACATCTGTATCGGCGGTGGTATTATTGCAGAATAATTTTTAACAGAAAATTCATCACTAGCTTAGGAGGCAAAGAAAAATCATCACTCCTAGGAAAGAATAACCGCTCTTCGCGGTTATTTTTTATTTTTTATCGAAGCAGGCGTAACCCTTAGTTAATTCCAATTTGCGCTTCAGGTCATCGACTGTTTTCTTCAGACCATCTTTTTGAATTTTTCCGTCCAGATCACCGAGGTCGAAATCCTCGCCGTCGTCCGTAGTGGCTGAAACCAAATTTTCTACCGTTGGATCGATCTTAATCGTGAGGGTATTCTGTGCGGATTTGCAGCTAATCGTTAGCAGCCCATCGCCGTTAGCCATATTTTTCACGACTATAAAGAGGATTATACCCACAATCCCGATTAGGAACAGGGTAATTATTTTTTTCATTTGCGGCGTCCTTTTATTTAATCTATTTTAATTATATATAACATGAGCATTTTGTAAAGTTGTGTAAAACTCGAAGTTCTGCAGAATATGGTATAATTACCCCCATGAATGCAAGTGAAATCCGTCAAAAATTTCTTGAATATCAAACTAGTCGTGGTCACCAGGTAATCGCTCCAGCGCGTCTGGTTTTGGAAAATGATCCGACCACCCTTTTCACTGGTTCTGGTATGCAGCCTCTTTTGCCATATCTTCTCGGTGAGCCTCATCCTGCCGGTCAGCGCCTGGCGGATTCACAGCCATGTTTGCGTTTGCAGGATATTGAAGATGTGGGCGATCCACGTCATACCACGGTTTTCGAAATGCTCGGTAACTGGTCACTGGGAGATTATTTTAAGCAAGAGCAAATTCCGGCCTTCTTTAAATTTCTCACCGAAGTAGTCGGACTCGATCCACATAAAATTTACGTCACTTGCTTTATTGGTAATGAAAAATACGGCATCCCCAAAGATACCGAATCGGCCGAAATTTGGCAACGTGTCTTTGCCGAAGCCGGTGTGCAGGCGGAAATTGCTGAAATTGGCTCCAGTGAAGATGGCGCCAGGCGTGGTATTAAAGAAAACGAGCATATTTTCTTCTACGATGATCATGAAAACTGGTGGAGTCGTGGCGGTGGCGTCGAAACTACCCCGATTGGTGATCCGTGTGGTCCAGACTCCGAAGTTTTCTATGATTTTGGCGAAGACAAGCAAGATGTCGCGAAATATGGCAAATCTCATCCTGCCTCGGACGGTGCACGCTTCATGGAAATCGGTAACCAAGTCTTCATGCAATATAAGCGCAATCAAGACGGTACCTTCTCTGAATTAACCAAGAAAAATATCGATTTCGGTGCTGGCCTTGAGCGTATTGCCGCAGCTGCTATGGATTCTTTCGACGTTTTCGAAACTTCACTCTTAAAACCAATTATTAATAAGCTCGAAGCGATTTCTGGCCTGAGCTACGCTGACCACACCGAAGAAATGCGCGTAATTGCGGATCATTTGCGTGGTGCTTATTTACTTTCGGCTCAAGGCTTAGTTCCAAGTAATAAACAGCAAGGCTATGCCCTCCGCCGTTTGATTCGTCGTGCGGTAATGAAAGCTACTAACCTCGGTATCGATCAAGATTTCTTGGCTCAAATCGTGCCAATTATTGCCGAAAACTACCAAGATCTCTCGGATGAAATTCTTACCAATCGTGCCGACGCCTTGAATGTCTTGATTCGCGAAGAGCAGGCCTTCCGCCGTAGCATTCACCGTGGTCTTAAGGAACTTCATAAGCTTAAAGACCAGGGTCTTACCGGCAAAGAGCTCTTCATGTTGCAGGATACCTATGGTTTCCCACTCGAGTTATCTCTCGAAGAAGCCAAGCAAAACCAAATTAGTCTCAGTGAAAACTGGCAAGCTGAATTCCAAGCTAGTCTCAATGAACAACGCGAGCGTTCTCAGACCGCTAGCAAGGGTATGTTTAAGGGTGGTCTCGAAGACCACGGTGAAGCTTCGGTGAAATATCACACTGCAACTCACCTGTTACTTGCTGCACTTCAGAAAATCGTCGATCCGAATATCGCTCAGGCCGGCTCCAATATTACCTCTGAGCGTCTACGTTTTGACTTTAATCTCGATCGCAAACTCACCGATGAAGAGAAAAACAAAATTGAAGACCAGGTCAATCAGTGGATAGAGGAAGATTATCCAGTTTCTTTCGCCGAATACGATAAGGCTTATGCGCGCGATGTCTTGAAAGCTCATGGTAGCTTCTGGGAAAAATATGGCGACATCGTCAAAGTCTATACTATCGGCGCCGCAGAAAATCCAATCTCGCGTGAACTTTGTGGTGGTCCTCACGTCGAACATACTGGCGTGCTCGGTCATTTCAAGATTAAGAAAGAAGAATCATCCGCAGCCGGCATTCGTCGCATTAAAGCAATTTTAGATTAAGGAGAACAGGGTGGAACAATTAGCCAAATACTTTACACCAGAATTATACGAAATTGAATTAAGAATCAATAAAGACACTGAGCAGGTTCAAGGTCGAGTGAAGATTCAGGGTACCGCTAAAAGTTCCACCGTCAAACTCCACGCCAAAAATCTCAAAATTAATCAGCTAACCGTCAATCAGCGTCCAGTGACTTTTGCAGAGGATACTGCAGCTGAAACTATTAGTTTTACTTCGCAGGTCTCGGATGCCGAAATTATTATCGAAGCCCGTTATTCCTTGCAACTTTCGCACGGTATGACTGGGCTTTATCTTTCGACTTATGAATATGAAGGGAAGACCGAGCGTATTGTTTCTACTCAATTTGAATCGCACTATGCGCGCATGATGTTCCCGTGCGTCGACGAACCCGCCGCCAAGGCTAAGTTCTCTCTCAAAGTTATCGATACTGATTCGACTGACACGATTCTCAGTAATATGCCGATTAAGACCGAGCGAACCCTTACCTATACTTCGGTGAATAGCGACCTCAATCCTAAAACCGACCCGAATGCCATGAACTTAAATACCGAAGTCACGCGTAAAATTGTCGAATTTGAAACCACTCCGCGTATGTCGACTTATCTTTTGGCGCTCTGTCTCGGTCATTTCCAAAGTGTTACCACGAAAAATCAGCATGGCGTCACGATTACTACCTACGCTCCACTCAATCAAACTCAGGAATCTCTGATTGAGCCGAACCAAATCGCCGGAGAGGCCTTAGATTTTTATGATCAAGCTTTTGGTGTGCCATATCCATTGCCGAAACTCGATCAGGTAGCGGTACCAGATTTTGATGCCGGTGCTATGGAGAACTGGGGGCTGGTAACCTACCGTGAATCCTGCCTTTTGATTGATAAGACCGCCACTTTGACTGATAGAATTCAAATCGCCACGGTGATTACTCATGAATTATCGCATCAGTGGTTCGGTAATCTCGTCACCATGGCCTGGTGGGATGACCTCTGGCTAAATGAAAGCTTCGCCAATATGATGGAGTATTATTGTCTCGATGCGATTCGTCCAGAGTGGCAAGTTTGGCAAGAATATTTTGTCTCTGACTGTTATTACGCCTTGACCCGCGATGTTTCACCAGATATTCAAGCAGTCAAGCAGGCGGTCAATCATCCTTCTGAGATTGAAACTCTTTTCGATCCAGCTATTGTGTACGCCAAGGGGTCGCATTTGATGTTTATGTTAATGCGCCTGATGGGTGAACAAAACTTCTTGAAGGGCTTACGGGATTATTTTGAAAGACACCAATATCAAAACACTACTGGTGATGACCTCTGGGCCGCCTTGCAACCTTATGCTGAATTTAATGTTTCAGATTTTATGAATCAATGGATTACTCGTCCTGGCTTCCCAATTATCGAAGGGAAAAAACAGGAACGTTTCTATCTGGATGGCCGAAGTAACCAAGAATCTTGGCCACTAGTCCAGGTTTCTGACGATATGACCGGACATTATATTATCGGCCTCACTTCCGAGGAGCTTCAGGCCAAGCTCGCGCATTTCTCTGAATTAAGTCAGGAACAGCAACTTCGCCTTTTGATTGACCAGAGTCTTCTTTTGCGCACTCCTCGCGGTGATTTACCGGCCAGTCTGGATTTACTCAAGCACTTCCGCAATGAAACTAGCTTTGCGATTTGGTCAATTATTATGTCGATTCTCGGCGAACTTAAGATCTATTGCCCGGCTGATACTCTGGCCGAAGCTAATTTGAAGAGTTATATTCGAGAACTGATTTCTCTCCAAATTGCGCGTCTTGGCGTTTCTGAAAAAACCGAAGACACCGATGATGATAAAAAGCTTCGTGAATCCATCTTGAGCCTGGCTGTTTATGCGGATGATCAGCCAACCATTCTTCGTCTAACTGAACAATATAATATATATATCACCGACGCCCTGAATTTTGCGGCAATTTCACCAGAATTACTACTACCGTATTTAGAGGCTGAATTTAAGAACTCCAAAGAGGCTCGTTTTAAGGAGTATCTAAATCTTTACGCTAAGACCTCGTCGCCTACTATAAAATCCTTGCTCCTAGATATTATTACGGACGCCAAACACGAGGCGCATCTTCAGACTTTATTAGGTATGCTCTCGGACACCAAGATTATTCGCTTGCAGGACCATAGTGGCTACGTGCGTGACCTGCTAGCTAATCATTTGACTAGAAAAGCTACTTTCGATTGGCTTTATCAAAACTGGGATTATCTTAAAACTGCTGTTGATGGGAAATCGCTTGATGTCTACCCGAAGATTATGGCGCGTTTTATCCGCAATCAATCCGATTTTGCTTTATTCCAGAAATTTGCCAAACGTTTCGAAAATGACCCTGCTTTGTTTCGAATTATTAAAATCGGTATATATGAAATTGAAAATCGCCTAGTAATGCTTTCCAAAAATACTGAAAAATTACATCAAAAACTTGAAAAATACTCGAAAAACCACTAAAAACCAGGGAAAAACCAGAAAAACTCAAAAATCTTCAAAAAAGTCCGAAAAAAGACTTGCATAAATTAAAATTTTGATATAAGATAGATACCAAGTTCAGCAAGTCAGAAATGACCACTGCGAAAAAGGGAAACTGCGAGAATTCTTAATATAGGATTTATTTAAATCGCACGTTGAATTAACAATTTGGACAACGATGAAAATTAAATAAAGACTTGCATTTGTATATATGGAAGAAATCCCTTCTTGGTTTCGGAAGTATATACGTGAATTAGTAATCAATCTTCGATTACTAGTTAAGTCAATGCATAAAAAGGTAAATAAGGGCACTAATAGTGGATGCCTTGACAATCAATACCGATGAAGGACGTAGAACTCTGCGATAAGTCTTGGGGAGCTGAGAGCAAGCTTTGATCCAGGAATTTCCGAATGGGGCAACCTAATACGAGTCATGTCGTATTGCAATTATCTGAACACATAGGGTAATTAGACGGGAACCAACCGAACTGAATCATCTTAGTAGGTTGAGGAAAAGAGAATAAACAATGATTCCGAAAGTAGTGGCGAGCGAAATTGGAGCAGCCTAAACCTTAACATAACCATACGGTTTAACGGCCAGAGTTATGAAAGGGGTTGCGAAATAAGATAATTTTTATGCTGAGGTATTGGAAATCCGATATTTCAGTATAAAAACCAACATCGTTAAATGAGTGGATAATGTTATAAAACTTAGATCATAGCGGAAGTGTTTGAATGGCACACCAAAGAAGGTGAGAGTCCTGTATGCGAAATGGTCTTAGACATTATATATCTTTTTTCAATTAGGACGGGGCACGAGAAACCCTGTTTGAATCCGGCAGGACCACCTGCCAAGGCTAAATATATTGATTGATCGATAGCGAACTAGTACAGTGATGGAAAGGTGAAAAGAACCCCGGGAGGGGAGTGAAATAGATCCTGAAACTTAGTGCCTACAAGGTGTCGGAGCAGCTTCGGCTGTGACGGCGTGCTTTTTGTAGAACGATCCAGCGAGTTAATGTTGTCGGCGAGGCTAAGTCAGATGATGGAGCCACAGTGAAAGCGAGCCTTAACAGGGCGACAAGTCGGCAGTATTAGACCCGAAACCGGGTGACCTAACCATGAGCAGGTTGAAGCTGCAGTAACATGCAGTGGAGGACCGAACCAGGATACGCAGTAAAGTGTTTGGATGACTTGTGGTTAGCGGTGAAATGCCAATCGAACTCGGAGATAGCTGGTTCTCCTCGAAATAGCTTTAGGGCTAGCGTTGTGTTAGTAATCATCAGGGGTAGAGCTCTGAAAAGGTTCGGGGCCGGCAACGGTACCCACCCTTATCAAACTACGAATACTGGTGGTGTAACCACAGCAGTCAGAACGGCGGGGCTAAGCTCGTCGCTCAAAAGGGAAACAGCCCAGATCATCGTCTAAGGTCCCCAATTAACACTAAGTGGGAAACAAAGTGAAGTTTCTTAAACAGCTAGGATGTTGGCTTAGAAGCAGCCATTCATTTAAAGAGTGCGTAACAGCTCACTAGTCAAGAGATTTTGCGTGGAAAATGTAACGGGGCTAAAGTGTTAAACCGAAGACATGGACTTCATATTTTATGGAGTGGTAGAGGAGCGTTGATATCGCAGCGAAGTCAGATTGTAAAGTCTGGTGGAGCGTTATCAAGTGAGAATGCTGGAATCAGTAACCTTAAGACAGGTGAGAATCCTGTCGGTCGTAAGAGCAAGGTTTCCAGGGCTACAGTAATTGTCCCTGGGTTAGTCGGTCCTAAGCCGAGGCGTATCAGCGTAGGCGATGGACAACAGGTTAATATTCCTGTACAGGTAGTAGTTGTTAACAGTTCACGGTGAGTGACTAGAGCGGATTAATGGTTTATCCGTCCAAGACTTCAAGGAATTGAAGTTGAGTGAAAGATATTCTTCGGAATATTGATTCTGGGTACAACGCTGGCTAGAAAAGCTGGTTAACTTATGCTGCTGCCTACCGTACCGCAAACCAACACCGGTGCTCGGGTCGAGTAGACCAAGACCTACGTGAGAACCTTCGCTAAGGAACTCGGCAAAAAAGCGTCCGTAACTTCGGAATAAGGACTGCCCTCTCATTAAGATGAGGATTTGCTAGAAACTTGGTGGAAACATAAGGTTAATAGTATTTACCTAATAATTTAACCAAATTTTTCGTCAAGACAGAACACATCAGGAAATATCCTGTGATATCTTTTCTAGTAACTCAATCGTCATTTTGATGAGAGGGTCGCAGCTAAAGAGCCCACGGAACTGTTTAACAAAAACATAGGTCTCTGCTAACGCGAAAGCGGATGTATAGGGGCTGACTCCTGCCCGGTGTCGGAAGGTTAAGGGGAGAGCTTTACGGTTCGAACTGAAGCCCCGATGAACGGCGGCGATAACTATGATCGTCCTAAGGTAGCGAAATTCCTTGTCTGGTAAGTTCAGACCCGCACGAATGGAGTAATCATGTGGGCACTGTCTCGGCGAAGGCCACGGTGAACGTGCATTGGCGGTAAAGATGCCGTCTGATCATGCCAGGACGAGAAGACCCCATGGAGCTTTACTACAACTTTGCATTGATTATTGGGACATTTTGTGTAGAATAGGTGGAAGACTTTGAAGCAGATACGCTAGTATTTGTGGAGTCGAAATGTGAAATACCACCCTGAATGTTTTAGTAATCTCACTTTTGACCTGATCGGCCAAAAGGACCGTGCATGGCGGGTAGTTTAACTGGGGCGGTTGCCTCCTAAAGAGTAGCGGAGGCGTTCAAAGGTTGGCTAGCTACGGATGGAAATCGTAGCGATAGTGTATGCGCAAAAGCCAGCTTGACTGTGAGGGCTACAACCCAATCAGACACGAAAGTGGGAGCAAATGACCCGCTGTACAGAACTTCGGTTCAATTTACGTGGGAAAGACAGCGCACACGGATAAAAGTTACCCTGGGGATAACAGGCTGATCGCGCCCAATAGTTCACATAGACGGCGCGGTTTGGCACCTCGATGTCGGCTCATCACATCCTGGAGGGGGAGCACCTTCCAAGGGTTCGGCTGTTCGCCGATTAAAGTGGTACGCGAGCTGGGTTCAGAACGTCGTGAGACAGTTCGGTTTATATCCGGCATGATCGTTAGGAATTTTGAGGAGATCTACCCTTAGTACGAGAGGACCGGGGCGGACGAACCTCTAGTGTATCGGTTGTGACCACCTGTTGCATTGCCGAGTAGCTATGTTCGGAAGAGATAAGCGCTGAAAGCATATTAAGCGCGAAGCCCACTCCAAGATTAGAATTCCCTATGAGCTCCCAGAGAGAAGATCTGGTTGATAGGTGCAAGATGGAAGTATCGTAAGATATGGAGTCGAAGCATACTAATAGAGCCATCGCCTTTTTATGTTCAAACTATTTATCTTGTCTAGACGAGATGGATAGTTTGATAGACTTAGCTAGTAATCGGTGCTTGATGCACCGCAAGTCACATTTAATTTTTACACCTCATGGACATCAATATTCGCAATTAGCTTGCGCCATTGGTGCCCATAGCGCTGGGGAAATACCTGTTTACATTCCGAACACAGAAGTCAAGCCCAGTAGCGGCGATAATACTGCAACAGCGGGAAGATAGCAAGGTGCCAAATTATATAGAATAGCCACCCAAACGGGTGGCTTTCTGTTTTTTTCTAGGTATCTCGTAATAAAAACTACATATATGATCAAAAAAACACCCAAAATCATTACGTTTATGGTAATATAGATATATGCGATGTCAAAAATCACAAATCACTACACCTCATGGGGGGGGGTGGTTTAATAGAGAAATAAAGCTTCTCGGATTATTTCTGACTCTAATATCTTTTTCTAATTTAATTTTCGGCAATAATACGTTTGCCTTATATACTCCAGCACTTTCAGCTTCGGTGGATCAAACGAATTTACAGATAAATGGAAACCAAGTCATAAATTCTACTAGTAAAACTATAGAAATTCCTTTGAATCTTACGGTAAACACGAATAATAAGACTGGCTATACAGTAACTTTGAAGTCAGAAACCGATGAGACGGCGCTAGTGAATAACGATTCTACAAATGGTGCAAAAATTAATTCGATTACATTGGCTAGCGAACTCTCTAGTTTTTCTAATAATACTTGGGGCGTGAAAGTTGGGAGTAGTACTAATTTTTCACCAATTCCGAAACTCACATCTCCAATGAATGCCATACAGACTACTGAAAAAACTAACGGCAATGACACGAATAGTATCAAAATTGGCATGAAACTAAGTGACAATCTTGAAAGTGGCAGATATACGAATAAGCTCATATTTTCTATACTAACCAATAATTACGACCCTATCGCCATCATGACGGAGGGATGGGATTTTAATGTAAAACTACAAGCCCTAGAAACCGCTACAAATAAAATCGAGCACTTTAAGAAGAGCACCGTAGCACCAGCCGCTTCTATGAATGCCGTGAATATTGAAGATGAGGACTCTGACTATGAAATTAAACTTTGGTTTAATCCTACGGATAAAACAGCTTATTATTATGCTGAAACTGAAAAAGTTTATTTAAATACGGATACGAGCAATATGTTTTTTGGTATGGTTCATCTCACTGCTCTTGATCTCTCCAACTTCGATACCTCGAAGGTAACGGATATGAGCGGTATGTTTGGAGTCATGCCTAGTCTCACCACCCTTGATCTCTCCAACTTCGATACTTCCAATGTGACGAATATGGATGAGATGTTTTCTGGCATGCCTAGTCTCACTACCCTCAATCTCTCCAACTTTGATACCACTAAGGTGACGAATATGAAAAATATGTTATCTGACATGCATAATCTTACTACCCTTGATCTCTCCAACTTCGATACCTCGAAGGTAACGGATATGAGCGGTATGTTTTTTAATATGTCTAATCTTGCAACTCTTGATCTCTCCAACTTCGATACCTCGAAGGTAACGGATATGAGCGGTATGTTTGGAGTCATGCCTAGTCTCACCACCCTTGATCTCTCCAACTTCGATACTTCCAATGTGACGAATATGGATGAGATGTTTTATGGCATGTCTGGTCTCACCACCCTTGATCTCTCCAACTTCGACACCTCTAAAGTAACGAATATGCGTGGTATGTTTGCTCTCTATGATGAGGATATATCTAAGGATAAATTAGAAAGAATTTATGTAAATGATGATTTTAATACTACTAAACTTACAAATTTTACAGGAATGTTTAAAAACCGCAAAAAGCTCCGAGGAGGGAACGGCTCATATCTCGCTGATCCTTCTACGGCAGATAAAACTTGGCTCCGCGTGGATCGCCCAGGAGTGCAAGGTTACTTCACTAGAAAACCATAGCCAGACAAATTTTTGAAATATGGCATTTCTTGCTATAGCATAACAATAATGTGATATAATACGTACATGTCAATTTTTAATGTTCTCCCCGCTAAAAAAATGCACAGAAAAATTTTGATATTCTGTGTCGGCCTGTTGGGGGGGGGTAGGCTATTTTAGTTCGATTTGTCCAGTGCATGCGGACCACCATGTAGCTAATCTTGAAGTAGGACCATATAAGATGTCCATGGCGAATGATAGCAATATTTTGCTCAGATTTACCCCTACCGCAGCACAGTCTATTCATACGGAAGATAGTGAACTGTCTTTTTCTAATACCTGTCCGTATGGAGCTAGTATTACTATCGCTACAGACTCGCCATCTAACGGGCTCACCCAGGCTGGCTCCGGCACGCCTTTAGGAATTATTCCTGCCACTACGAGCACGTCCTTATCTGATAATAGTTGGGGTTATTCCGTAGATTCCGGAAGTTCATATCGGCCAGTTCCAATATTGGGAGGCGCTGATGTAATTTATAACAAAAGCGCTCAAGCTAATCAGGAGAAAGTCTCAATCAAAATAGGTATTAAAACCAATAAAGACGCCCTCCCTGGGGAATATACGCAAAAAATAGTTTACACTCTTGTTGCTGACGAAAGATGCCAAGAACATGCCATTGTCTGGGATTTTAACGGAGGAACTCAAAAGACAGGGGTGACATATCCAAGTCGGTTGGGATGGGGCAGTACAATCAATCTGTCTGGATTAACGCCAGAGAGAGAAGGATTTGTCTTTTTGGGATGGACGAACGGAGAAGAGGAATTTACTGGGACGGAGATAAACGCAAATATTAATCCCAGCCATAAAGATGTGATTAGCATGAAAGCTAAGTGGAAATTAACTAATTTAGAGAAAAATTTTGAGTTTACTGAAGCATCACAATCATTCGTGGCACCCGAAGCTGGCTATTATAAATTAGAGGTATGGGGTGCTCAGGGTGGTGACGGTGTGGGCGGGACAGGTGTTGGTATTGGCAAAGGCGGCTTTGGTAGTTATTCTGTAGGTTTGACACATTTAGAAGCTAGCGAAAAGTTATATATTTATGTTGGCGGTGGTGGAAATACTATGAAGCAAGGAGGAATTGAGACTAAGATTTATGCTGGCGATAGCTACAATGGTGGTGGTAGAGCCACAATTCAACGATGGACCGGCGGACAATTATATGCTGGTGGCGGTGGCGGTGCCACGCATATTAGCAAGACTGACACATTATTAAAGGACACGAAGATTTCTGATTTAATAATTGTTGCTGGAGGCGGCGGTGGCGGTACGTCAAACGATTGTTCGCTATCTGGACATCGTGGACATGGTGGTTATGCCGGTGGTGATACTGGTACGTCAGGCAATTCTTACGTGCTTTCAGGTGGTATCGGAGGCTCGCAGCAACCTATGGGTACCGATGGTTCTGCTTCTTGTGGTTCTTATAAATATTTAAGGGAATATGAAGTTGTACAGGGCTATGGCCAGGGGTGTTCGCCAAATAGTCAATATAGATACGCTATGCGTGTAGCCGGTGGTGGGGGGTATTATGGCGGACAATGTGGTTGTCATGGCGGAGGAGGTGGAGGCTCCGGATACATAGGATCGGACCTGCTAATATCAAATACTAATATTACAAAACACATGACTTGTTATGCATGTGCTGCAAACGCTTATGATAAAACCCGCACCGTAAGTGTATCTAATCATTCCTCTGATCCAATTCCAGACTATTCAAAAAGTGACAATGGTTATGCTAAGATTACTTGGGTAGGCAATACCTTGTAAATTTGACCCTAATTACAATCAAGACATTTTAGGAACCTAGTTTTTTGTAATAAAAATATTAAAGCCCTAGCTTAATAAACGGCTATTTTCAATTTTAATTCTGCAAAATTAGCCAAGTTATTATAAAACTAGGCAAAGAACGTCGCCCGACTTTTATCGGACCGCTTAATAAGAGAGGACGTCGCATACTCCGTTCCGGAGACGCTCAAGGGGAAGAATGTCGCATGCCTTTTGTCGGACCGCTCAAGGGCGCTTGCTAAAGTTATTGTCCTCAAAAGGCATGACGACATTCTTTTTTAGAAAATCAGGAAAAAGTAAGACGATATTTTTTTGTGTTTATGCTAAAATAATAAATATGATTAGCCAAAAATCATGCATAGAAAACCCTCACGGGGGGGGGTGGTTTAGCTGGAAATTAAAGTCCCTCGGATTATTTTTAGGCGTTATTTCTCTTTCTAACCTAATTCTCAGCAGCAATGCTTCAGCTCTCTTCACGCCGATACTTTCGGCTTCCGTGGGTCAAACTAGCTTACAGGTGAACGGCAACCAAGTGATAAATTCCACAAATAAAACCACAGAAATCCCATTTGGCTTCACCGTAAATACCAATAACCGTACAGGCTATACTGCGACATTAAGTGCTGAGACGGAAAATACGTCACTAACTAATACCAGTTCCACTACGGGTGCAAAAATAAATTCGGTTAGTACGAATTTATCCTTAAATAATCTACCAAATAATACTTGGGGTTATAAGTTTGGGTCGTCTACGAACTACGCACCGATCCCTGCACTTTCTACCCCAGCACAAATCTTGCAGACTACTGGAAAGACCAATGGTAATGAATCGAATCAGCTAAGTATTGGCATGAAACTAAGTGACAATCTTGAAAGTGGCAGATATACAAACAAATTAATCTTATCCTTTGTTTCAAACCCATATACGCCAATAGCCATCATGACGGGGGGATGGGGTTTTAATTATAGGCTTAAGTCACTCGAGACTACTACGAACAAGATAGAACACTTTAAGAAGAGCTCTACGCCACCAGCAACTACAGCAAATGTTAAAAACATTGAGGATGAAGATTCGGACTATAAAATAAAGCTCTGGCTAGACCCTACCGATAAGACAGCTTATTACTATGCTGAACCAGAGAAGGTGTACTTAAATGAAAATAGTACGAGTATGTTTTCTGGCATGTCTAGCCTCACCACGCTAAATCTCTCCAACTTTAATACCTCACAGGTGACGGATATGTACCTTATGTTTTCTGGCATGTCTAGCCTCACTTCGCTTGACCTTTCTAATTTTGACACCTCTAAGGTGACGAGAATGGCTAGTATGTTTTCTGGCATGTCTAGCCTCACTTCGCTTGACCTTTCTAATTTCGACACCTCTAAGGTGACGAGTATGGCTAGTATGTTTTCTGGCATGTCTAGCCTCACTTTGCTTAATCTTTCCAGCTTTGATACCTCTAAGGTGACGAATATGCGATATATGTTTCATGATATGTCTAGCCTCACCTCCCTTAATCTCTCTAACTTCGATACCTCGAAGGTGATAAATATGGAAGCTATGTTTCGTGATATACGTAACCTCACCACGCTAAATCTCTCCAACTTTAATACCTCACAGGTGACGGATATGTACCTTATGTTTTCTGGCATGTCTAGCCTCACTTCGCTTGACCTTTCTAATTTTGACACCTCTAAGGTGACGAGAATGGCTAGTATGTTTTCTGGCATGTCTAGCCTCACTTCGCTTGACCTTTCTAATTTCGACACCTCTAAGGTGACGAGTATGGCTAGTATGTTTTCTGGCATGTCTAGCCTCACTTTGCTTAATCTTTCCAGCTTTGATACCTCTAAGGTGACGAATATGCGATATATGTTTCATGGCATGTCTAACCTCATCACCCTTGATCTTTCCAACTTCAATACCTCTAATGTAACGCTTATGAATTATATGTTTTCGGGTATGTCTAATCTCGCCATGCTTGATCTTTCCAACTTCAATACCTCTAATGTGGTGGATATGTGGGGTATGTTTGCTTATGCGCCTAGCCTCACTTCGCTTGACCTTTCTAATTTCGACACCTCGAATGTGACGAATATGAGGAGTATGTTTGCGCTTGGTGATGAAGATGTCTCCAAAGATAAGTTAGAAAGAATTTATGTAAATAATGATTTTAATACCGCTAAACTTACGGATACTTATCAAATGTTTGGAAACCGCAAAAAGCTTCGTGGCGGCAATGGTTCATATCTCGCTGATCCATCCACTGCAGATAAATCCTGGCTCCGCGTGGATCGCCCGGGGGTAAAGGGTTACTTCACGAGGAAATCATAGCCAGACTCTTTGGGGTTCATAAAGAGAAAACACCACTTCTCATTTTTGTAATTTTTAAAAAAGAATGTCATCTTGTCCTTCATCTTTAGCAGCCAGATAAAAGGCATGCGACATTCTTCCTCTTGAGCGTCTCCGGAACGGAGTAGACAGTATTCTCTCGACTAGTTTTGTAATAATTTGGCTAATTTTGCGCGAAGCCCCGTTTCTTCCTCTTCACTATTAAGCGTGTCTACCGTCACACGTAGAAGTCCAAAAGCCGTAATGAAAGAATAATCCAAATCAATTTCCGTCGCATTTTGAATATCAGGAATGTCCACATCATCTAGAAGATGGACTACTGGGCGCCTAGCGAAAGGTAGCTCTTCATACCAATCCGAAGTCGCCAGTGCCTCTTGTAAAGTCGAAAGTCCCGCGCCACCACCACAGAGTAAAATCTTATTTGGTAAAGCTTCAAGTAGAGAAAAATCAGATAGGGCTAGTCCCACTCCCGAAACCCAAACCTCCGTATTGTCAGCGATAGCTTTTTCCACTTTCTTCATACGATCCGGCACATTCAAAATATTTTGTATTTCATTCATGCGCTCTGCATCAGAAACTGTCAAGGTCTTCAAGGCATGTAAATCATTAGAAAGTAGCCCACTATACTGAATCTTTACTAATTCTGCTGTGTCAAAATCGAGCCCCACCTTACTAGCTACCTGGTGCGTGAAGCTGCGACCGCCGATGCCAAACATCTTGGTTCCTTCAACTCCACCATTATCCACCACGGCAATGTCTGTCGTGCCACCACCAATATCCATCACAATCGCAGACAAATTAGAATCGAGATTATTGCCAAGGCAGGCGCGACAAACCGCAAAAGGTTCTACCGCTACGGCGACAAGGTCGAGATTTAATTCGGCGCAAACTTTTTCAATTGCCGAAATATGTACTAAAGGTGCAAACGCTGTATAGAACTGCAAGACTAATTCTGAGCCCTTAAAACCAATCGGATTACTCACTTTATATCCATCAATCGAAAGGGAAACAATCGCTGAGTTAATCAGGCGCACTTCTACGTCTGGGTTGTCGGTCTCTAGTGCGACCTCTTCGCGCGCTTGCTCTTCGGCTTTATCTTGTACCCGCTTAATAATCAGTTGCATTTCTTGGTCAGAAATTGGCTTATTACCGTCTTTGCGACGATAACGCACAGTCTTGGTATTGCCCTTAATCAATTCGCCGGCGATACCTACCGAACAAGTTTTCGCTACCACCCCAGCCATATTCTCTGCTCGTGATAAAGCTTTTTCGCAGGCGGCAATCACCGCTGGAATATCCGCAATCGCACCCGCATACATATTGCCCATCGCCTGATGTTCTTTGCCAACACCACGAATAATTAGATTATCACCTTCTTGGCGTTCCGCAATCACTGCCTTGATATATTCGGTACCAATATCTAGCGCGAGAAGCGTTTCCGGCATTTCATTTTCGTTCTTCAGGCCATGTGGAATATTCATAAAAATCTCGTTTATTTTCTCTTATTATAGCACATTAAGCATAATAACTATTTTTCTCACAAACTGTTTATGCTAAAATAGAACTATGATAGTCAAAAATCACACAGCATCAAACCTCATGGGGGGGGGTGGTTTAACTGGGAATTAAAGATTCTCGGATTATTTTTAGTTTCAATTTCTTTTGTCAATTTAATTTTTAGCAATAACACTTTCGCTTTATTCACGCCGACGCTTTCGGCTGCCATAGATAATCCTGCTGTATCCGTAAATGGTAATGAAGTCATTAATTCTTCTAACAAGACTACCGAAATCCCATTATCACTAACCGTGAATACTAATAATAAGACTGGTTACACCATCACCCTTAATTCAGAAACCGATGAAAACGCTCTAGTTAATACTAATTCAGCAGTAAACGCCAAGATTGGCTCAATTTCTTCCGCTAGTGTATTAAATAATTTCCCTAACAATACTTGGGGTGTAAAATTCGGCACTAATTCGAATTTCTCACCAATCCCAAAACTTACCTCACCAACTAATATCGCACAAACTACCGCAAAAACTAACGGCAACGAGGTAAGTAATATAAATCTAGGATTAAAATTAGGCAACAATCTAGAAAGTGGTAACTATAAAAATAAACTAATCTTTTCTATCCTCACTAATCACTATGACCCAATCGCTAAAATGGCGACTGGACAAGATTTCAACTCAAAATTAAAGTCACTAGAGACCGCTACCAATAAAATCGAGCACTTCAAGAAAAGTACTACCGCTCCAGCTGCAACTATGCATGCTGTAAATATCGAAGATAATAATTCAGACTATGAAATTAAGCTATGGCTAGACCCGACCGACAAAACCGCTTATTATTACACAGAACCAGAAAAGGTTTATTTGAATGAAGATAGTAGTAAGATGTTTATTCGAAATCGACATGAAAATGGGCTTAAGGATATTAAGGATTTAGATCTTTCTAACTTCAATACCTCTAGTGTGACGGATATGAGTGAAATGTTCTGTGATTTGGAGAATCTCGCCTTCTTCAATCTTTCTAATTTCGATACCTCTAATGTAACCAATATGAGTTATATGCTCGCTGGTATGAACAGCCTCACCTTCCTTGATCTTTCTAACTTCAATACCTCTAAAGTAACAGATATGTCTGGAATGTTCGATGCTTTGTCCGGCCTCACCTCACTAGATCTTTCTAATTTTGACACCTCTAAAGTAACGAATATGTATGCTATGTTCGCTAATATGTCCAGTCTCATCTCTCTTAATCTTTCTAATTTCGACACCTCTAAAGTAACGAATATGAGGTATATGTTCTCATTAACAAATGAATATGTTATTAGTGATCGGTTAGAAGTCATCTGGGTAAAGAACGATTTTGATACCACAAAGCTTACAAACTATTCCTATATGTTTGCAAACCGCAAAAAACTCCGCGGCGGCGCTGGATCCTATCTCGCTGACCCTTCCACCGCGGATAAATCTTGGCTCCGTATCGATGATCCAGTCCACGGCCGTCCAGGTTACTTCACTAGAAAGCCATAATACCAACGCCTGACCAACGGCCGTCCGGGTTATTTCACCGCCAAGTAATTTGACAATCTCGTCATCTTCGCTATAATAGAAATACATACTTTTAATATCCGCCCGCAAGGTCGGATATTTTAGACTAAAAGAAAGGAAAATATGGAAGGTTTAGACCTTAAACAGATGTCTCAGATGGTGAAAATTATCGCCGAAGAGAAGAATCTCCCAGAAGAAACTGTTTTGAATATTATCGAAACCGCTATCGCTGCCGCTTGGCGTAAAGAAGAGGGCGAAAAGGATATGAATGTCCGCGCCGTCCTTAATCGCGAAACCGGTAATGCCACGGTCTTCATCGCTAAAGAAGTGATTGAAGATGGTTTGGCTTATAATCCAGCCACCGAAATCCCAGAAGGTGAAGCCGAGGGTAAGGCCATCGGTGAAACTTTTGAAGAATCTCACCCAGTTACTAAGTTTGGCCGCGTCGCTTCCATGACCGCCAAGCAGGTAATTATGCAACGCCTTCGTGAAGCTGAACATGAGGCCATCCTTTCTATCTTTGAAGATAAAATTGGTAGCATTATGACCGGTATGGTAGCTCGCGTCGAACGCAATATTGTGCGTATCGATTTTGGTCGTACCACTGGTATTATGCTCAAGTCTGACCAAATCGACGGCGAGTATTACCAAGTTGGTTCCCGCATCAAGGTTTTGATCAAGACTATCGAGCGTAACGAGCGTGGTGCTCAACTTCTCGTTAGTCGTAGTTCCGCCGACTTCATCAAGCAGCTCTTCGTGCAAGAAGTCCCAGAAATCGAAACCGGTGTGGTCGAAATTCGCGCCATTGCTCGTGAAGCCGGTCGTCGTACTAAGATTGCCGTGACTAGCACCGTTCCAGGTGTCGACCCAGTCGGTACTTTCGTCGGTGGTCGTGGCGTGCGTGTCCAGGCTGTGATGAATGAAATTGGTGATCGTGAAAAAATCGATATCATCAACTGGAGTGAAAATCTTTCTGAGTTCATCCGTGAAGCCTTGAGCCCAGCTGAAATTACTCGTGTCGAAATCGAAGACAAGCGTGCTAAGGTTTATGTTACCGAAGATCAGCAATCTGTCGCCATTGGTCGCCAAGGTCAAAACGTCCGTCTCGCTTCTATGCTTACCGGCATTGAGCTTGATATCGAGCTTGCCGAAACACCAAAGAAGAAAAAGCGTACTAATGTGGAGGATTCTCTACTTTCTGCCTTGCAAGAAAATGAATCGGAAACTGAGACTGTAGCTTCTGAAGAAGCTGAGGAATCTGCTGAAGCTGAAGCTGCTGCCGAAAACGAAGCAACTGACGCTGAATAAAACAGAAAAGAGCATAACAAAAAAGACCCCAATCGGGGTCTTTTTTGGCTAGAGCTGGATTAGTGTATTTGAAGATATTGGATAAGTCTAGTCCAAAAAACGATATACTGTCTAGGGAATCAAAAAAATAAACCCCGTAGGGTTTATTTTTAGCGAACTTCTACGCGGACGCGTGGTAATGAGCGACCAGAGAAGTGGGTTTTCTTGGTTTTCACAAAAGTGACGACACCATCTTTTGCAGCATGAATGGTGAAATTACGGGACATGTAAGTACCTTCACCAGCAATTTTGGTGCTTCCGGTTTGGCGAACTAAAACTTCACCATTGCGGACTTTTTGGCCACCAAAACGCTTCACGCCAAGACGTTGACCAGCATTGTTGTGGACATTTTTCGCGGTACCACCGGCTTTAACATGTGACATTTTTTGCCTTACTCTTTCTTAATACTATTATTTCTCGAGCCACAATCTGCCCTTCACGATAGTAAATCATGTCAGACTGACTCAAGCCTTGAAACTTTATCAAATTATAACCCATATCTGTAATTTCGTCAATAATTGAAAGCCTTGAGTAGTGACCGTCTTCGCGTAACCAAGCTGGCACAGCGATTACTACAGGGGTATCATCTTCAATCTGCTTCGCGAGGTTCTTCAAAAAGTCCAAAATAATCCGCTTGCAGTTCTGCTTTTCGTCTTTTAATTTAATCTCTACTGGCGGTTTTGACATTGGGGAACCGAGGAAGCACTCGCAAGCCACTAGGCCAATTTCCGAAGCTTTTGGCCAAGCAAAATCCGTCGCATCGCCGGTGTAGATAGAGTCTAAGAATTGATTTTTTTGTTCCACTAGCTCAGGTTTGATCTTGAAGAAGCGTGCTTTCTTCTCGAGCAGCCAATCTAGATTCTTCTGGGTATACTCCATCATTCGCGGGTTCAAATCACTACCGATTACTGGTTGACCGAGAATCAAGGCTTCCTGTAAAACCACGCCGGTGCCGCAGAATGGATCGAGTACCTTTTTTGATTCGTCAATCTCACCGCCCAGATTAATTAAAATCTGTGCTAGTTTCGGTGGTAACATTCCTACCTTCGCGTCTCTCGCTGGGCGCATCTGGTCGCGTTCACGATATTTGTCGATATTTTGCACACCGAGACTCAGATAGGTTTCCGAGCCCACCAAAATCACTTCTTCGGCACCCGGTTTTTCGCCTAAATTATTATGAAATGCGGTGGCCGAAGAAATTTCTGGTCCACGCGCTTCCACTACGCGCACATTGCGGCCGAGTTTTTTGAGTAGACTCTTAAGTTCCATGGCTTTGCGGCGGACTAAGTTCTCGGCCGCTGATTTTTTGTTTTTATGATTCGAATTTAGGGCATAGTTAGAAACCCCAATGGTGATTTTACCCTCAGGCTTTTTAGAATTAATCGCCTCGGCAAGATCTCGGAAATTACCAGAGAAAATCTGACCCAGCTTAATCGAGCCACCCAGCCGATCAATCGAGACTACCTTATTAGTTTCAAAAACCGCGAGTTCTGGTCCGATCAGTTTGGCATTTGAGTCGTAAATCGCTTGGATTTCCGCCAAAGAAATTTTCGGAAGTCGTCCCAGCACTGCAATATATTTCATAATCTTATTTTATCATGTATAATAAAAAAGCTATGTTTAAAAAGATTCTCAGTATTGTCACGTTATTATTAGTCGGTGTAGTTGTTTATGGCGCACGTAATGAAATTGTTTCGGCCTTCCAATGTATTTTTGGTGGTCAATGTATGGACGGTTCGCACTTCTCCATTAATTTCTGGATTGTTTTGCTTCTAGTTCCAGAACAACTCTTCATGTATTACAGCGCTGGTAAAATTTTCTTCTCTTATATGGCCGGGAAAGCCAAATCTCAGAAAAATATCACCAGAATTCCCGCTGGTAAGTCTACCAAATCCGAAAAAGCTAAATCTGAAAAAACCGATGCTGATACCGATGCTGACGTAAAAGCTTTCGAAAAGCTCACCACCTGGCAACTTGCGCGTATTTCCTTTGAATTAAATTTCGTCAATCACGCCATTCCTTCTGGCGGTGTCTCTGGCCTCGGTTACATTACTTGGCGCTTAAAGAATTTTGGCGCTACCGCTGGTCAGGTTAGCTTCATGTATCTCCTGCGTTACGTAATTACCATTCTCGCCAACCAAACTCAAACTATCTTAGCGATTATTTTCTTATTAGTTACGAGTAGTGTGCCAAATACCGCACTTTGGATGGTCGGGGCTGTGGCTGCCATGAGTATCGGAGTGATTCTTGGCATTGTTTTGATGATTGTGATCGTCTCGAATCGTAAACTTATCGACTTTGCCGCCAAAAAGCTAGCTGCCTTAATTAATGGCACCGTTCGCATCCTTACTTTTGGTAAGAAAAAGCAAATCATTGAAACTAAAAAGGTACAAAAATATTTCTTGGATCTTCATGAAGACTTCCTTACCGCCAAGCGTGATAAAAAGATTTTGGTTGGTCCAGTGCTTTGGGGTTTCCTTTATAACTTCCTCGAAATTGCGACCTATGAAATTGTCGCCATTGCTATCGGTCACCCAGAAATCTTCCCACAAATCATGGTCGCAGAAGCTCTCGGCTCCGTCGTCGGTGCGGTTCTTCCTACCCCTGGTGGTGTCGGTGGTTATGAAGGTTCAATGGTTGCCGTGATGACCGTACTTGGTAGTGATCTCGCGGTTGCTAGTACCACTGTCCTTGTCACTCGTATGATTGTCTTGCTTAATACCATCGTCTCGGGTTATGGCTTCTATCAAAATGCCATCTCCAAGATTGGTAAAGAAGAGAAACAAAAAATCTTCGAAGGGGAATCTGCGGAGTAATGGCAGAATCGCCAAAATATTCCGTCTCTGATTTTATTGCCGTCGCCAACCACGCCTTAGATTACACTTTTCCAGATTGTGTAGTCTATGGTGAGGTGGCGAATTTTAATGTCAGCCAAAATCGTTGGATTTTCTTCGATCTTAAAGACCAAGAGTCCGTAATCAGTTGTTTTATGGTCGCCTCGAGCCTTCGTACGCCGATCGAGAACGGTATGAAAATTGCCGTCCAGGCCACCCCGAAGATTTTTAATCGCTCTGGTCGCTTCACCCTTACTATTAAACAATACGCTTTGATCGGTGAGGGGAATATTAAAAAAGCCTATGAACTACTTAAAGCGAAATTAACTAAGGAAGGTCTTTTTGATCCGGCTAGAAAGCGAAGTATTCCAGCTAATCTCGAGCGCATCGGTGTGATTTCTTCTACCCAAGCTGCCGGTTATGCAGATTTTATTAAAATTATTAATGCTCGCTGGGGTGGTCTGGAAATTCGCGTGGCTAATACTAAGGTCCAGGGTCTCGGCGCAGCTGATCAGGTGATTCGTGCTCTCGAATTTTTTAATCAAGAAAATAAAGTTCAGATTATCGCCATTATTCGTGGTGGTGGCTCGAAAGAAGACCTCGCTTGTTTTGATGATGAAAAACTCGTTCGCGCTATTGCGGCTAGTAAAATTCCCGTGATTACCGGGATCGGTCACGAGATTGACACTTCGCTAGCGGATCTCGCTGCTGACATTGTGGCTTCTACTCCAAGTAATACTGCTGAAATGTTATCTAAAGACAAGAAACTCGAAATCGCCAATCTCTGCCGTTTGCTCTCTCGTGCTAAGTTGCAAATTGAACGGAGTCTCGACGCGCCAAAGCTCGAAACCAAGCGAAATTTACTTCGTGCCAAACAGCAAATCATAAATCAAATTTTGCGGGAATTAAACCAGCTAAAATCTACCCAAAAAGTCATTGAAAACCTCAATCCCGAGATGATTCTGAAAAAAGGCTATGCCATCCTTAAAGGTGAGTTAAGGATTGATTCCGAAATCTCTCTAGAAACTCTCGACTCTGAAATCTCCGCCCGTATTACAAAAATCAAATCTAAAGAAAGGAAAACTCATGACTAAAAAATCCGTTGGCGCCAAAATCGAACAGCTCAACCAAAATCTCGAATGGTTTTATGGTGATGATTTTAAGCTCGAAGAAGCCGCCAAGAAATACCAAGAGGCCGCTGAGTTGGCTAAGGATATTGAGGAAGAGCTCGAAACTTTGAAGAATCAAATCGAAGTTATCTCAAAAGATTTTAGCATTGAATAAAACGTTAAAAACAATCACTAAAATCCTTAAGCTAACTTGTAAAAAACCTAATTCCTAGTAAAATATAATTATGGATAATTCAAACAACAATCCTTTTCTAGCATCGAATCAATTTAATCAATCTGGTCAAACTCCAGCTAATTTTGGTGCTAATAATACTTCAGGAAGTAACCCATTCGCTCAAAATAGCCCTATTTCTCCTACAAATAATTCCGCTCAGGCAAATCCAGTAAATTCATCAGCCCAACTAAACTCTACGGCTTCAGACAATTCAGCTAATTCTACCACTTCCGCGAATTCCGGCGACATCTATCAAAATCTCTACCAGAGCCCATTCACTCCTGGCATGCCAGCCGCTAATCCTCTTAACAAAAATTATGCCGACATGACTGGCGAAGAACGTAAGGAAGCTAGTCGCATCGCCAAGGCCAAAAATCGTATTGATCTTATGAAAACCGTCGGGCTCATCGTAGTGTCTCTGCTCGCGGTGCTTTTCATCGGTCTCTTTATCTGGATGTGGGTGAAGTGGAATGACGCTAGTACTAATGTGAAGGGCAAGGTCGATGTGGCGGTAGCCGAAGCTAAGAATGAACTTCAGACCAAGCTCGAATCTGAATTCGAAGAGAAAGAAAAATACCCATATAAAGTCTTTACCGGCCCAACTGACCTCGGTGAATTAAGTTTCGAATACCCAAAAACTTGGAGTCTCTACGTTCAAAGTAGCGCCAGTCGTGGTGGTGACTACGCTGCCTATCTTAATCCAGGTCAGGTGAACGTAGTCCAGGAAGATACCGTGATGGCACTCCGTGTCAGTATTAAAGGTACTCTCTTCGACCAGGCGATTAGTGAGTATGCTGAAAAAGTGCGCTCTGGCGATATGACTCTTTCGACCACCGTAGTAAATGGCAACAATGTCAACGTCTACACTGGCAAAATGAATAATGAATATCAGGGTATTATCTGTGTCTTCAAGCTCCGCGATAAGACCGTCGTACTTCAAACCGATTCCACCAGTGTCTTTAGCGACGATTTTTACCGCATTCTCAAAACCGTCAAATTTAATAGCTAAATTTATCCGAAAAACCTGCAACTCCCGCACCACTTTGCGGGGGATTGTTCAAGCATTTTGCCTGAAAAATCAGTGCTATAATTAATTTATGAATAGTGAGGTAAATGGCATTTTCGTGGTTGCGCATGACTTGAAAAGTCCGCTCACTCTTATGCGCCAAATGGCTCTCGCGATGGATTTTCAAAAAGACAGCACCGCTGAACTCGAGAAATCTCGTAATAAAATTATCCGCATTTCCGAACGCGCCATGCGTCAGGTTAACGATCTGACTAAAATCGCTCGCCTCGAAGAGGGGTTATTTACCTTGGAGCCAGTTTCGATTCGTGCGGTCTGCGATGATGTAATTTCTGAACTTGAACAACTCTTCGCCCTTAATCAGCGCAAGCTACGCTTTGAATATCGTAACAAAGCTCGCCTGGTGATTGGTAACTACGATTTAATTTTTAGCGTAATTTATAATTTTTGCGCCAATGCCATGTATTATTCGACAGTTGAGACCGAATCTTGCTTAATTATTTCCGACAAAAAAGACAAGATTGTGGTCGATGTGAGAGATTACGGGCCGAGTCTTCCTACCACGGTTTGGCGTCAAATTAAGGCCGGCCTCACCGCTCCCACCAGCATTTCGATGCGTCCCGGAAGTTCCGGCCTAGGTCTTTATATCGCTTCGAAATTTGCTAAATATATTAATGCGGAAGTCTCCGCCGTGCGCCACCGTGACGGCACGAGTTTTCAAGTAATTTTACCGATCTCACACCAGGCGATTTTACCGATGTTTGATTAGGAGAAAAATGAGTCAGCAACCTAAAAAATCATCGTCTAAAATTACACAATCAAAGACACCGTTACTGGAAACTATGCAGCCTAAGATCCCGCGCCCGATTTTCATCATCGAGGACGACCCGGATTTTGCGGAAATTTATCAAAAACATTTAACGCGCAATTTTCCAGAAATTCCGCTGCAAATTTTTTATAATGCGATCGAGGCTAATGCGGCTTTTTCAGAACTTAGCGAGGATGAATTGCCGTCCTTGATTATTTTGGATGTTTTGCTCACCGGTCCAGACGGTTTTACTTTATTAAATGAGCTCCTTTCATACCCGGAAACCAGTCAAATCCCGGTGCTTTTGATTTCTTCATTAAACCTCGGCCAAATGTCTTTGCAAGCTTATAATGTCCGTGCGATTCTCAATAAAGAAACTTTTACGCCAGCGGATTTTGTTAACCAAGTTCAAGATATCCTAAAATCAATCAATCACTCATCATCTCGAAATGACGATTTGGCGATACGCGGATTGGAGGGAAGTCATGTCTGATCTGCGTACTGAGGCGATTGTACTCTCGCGTGTTAAATATCAAGAGTCCGATCGCATCCTCACGCTACTTACTCCTGAAGGTCGTTTCTCCGCCATCGCACGCGGGGTCCGCAAAGAGCGTTCCAAGTTGGCAGGCAGTATTGAACCTTTCACGGTTTCTGATGTAGTTTTACATTTCAAATCTCAAAGCCCCGACTCTGGTGGTCTCGCAATTTTAACTTCTGCCACCATGCTGAAGTTTTATCAGAACATCATCACCGACCTCGATATTTTAACTATTGCCTCAAATTTTCTCAAAGTGATTAACCGTCTGACTAATGATGCCGATTCTAAGGAATATTTTCAGCTTTTGAAAAATGCCCTTTCGGCGCTAAATGTAGCTGAAAAATACCAAATTCCGCTCGTTGAGACGCATTTTTATCTTAATTTAGCTTTTATTTCTGGCGAAATGATTAATTTGGCTACTGACTCGAATGGTGACCGCCTTACGCTTGACGGTTCTTATAATTGGCATAGTTTTGACCGCTGTTTTGTGCTTGCGACGGACGGCGCCGGAGAATTTAATGCCGATACAATTAAAATTTTACGCCTCATGACCTCCATGCCGATCACTGCTATTTTGAAAATCAAAGACATTCACACCCATCTCAATGCATTAAATATTATTTTGCGTACCCTGCGTGAAATGTTTTAATGCCCAGAGGTCGCTAAGCTATTTTTTGTGATATAATAAAGAAAAACTAACCAGGAGTGTTTATGGCAAAATTAGAAGATATTGTCAGCTTATGTAAACGTAGAGGATTTATTTTCCAAGGCTCCGATGTCTACGGCGGTATGGCTGGTACCTGGGATTTTGGCCCACTCGGCGTTAGTTTGAAGAAAAAACTCAAAGATCTTTGGTGGCAATATTGGGTGGAAAATCGTAATGATATGTACGGTGTCGATGCTGCTATTATTATGAACCCACGCACTTGGGTGGCCTCTGGTCATGCCGCTACCTTTTCCGATCCTTTGGTTGAATGTAAATCTTGTCATGGCCGTTTTCGTGCTGATAAACTAGCCAAGACCGCGGAAGGTCATGATCTTTCCACGGAAATTACCGGTGAAGAGCTCATCAAGGCCGGAATTAAATGTCCTACTTGTGGCAAAATCGAATGGGGTGAAGTCAAACCATTCAATATGATGTTCCAAACCCATGTCGGTGCTGTGTCGGATAGTAGCTCGATCGCCTATCTTCGTCCAGAGACCGCTCAGGGTATCTTCACGAATTATAAAAACGTGGTCGATACAATTTATCCAGATATGCCATTCGGTCTAGCTCAACAGGGTAAAGCTTTCCGTAATGAAATTTCGCCACGCGACTTTATTTTCCGTTGCCGCGAGCTCGAACAGATGGAAATTGAATATTTCGTCAATCCAAAAGATTGGGAACGTATCTTCGACGAATTGCTCGCAGATGTGCATGACTTCCTTGAGAATGTCGTGAAACTCCCAGCTGAGAAAATCCACGAATATGACGTTCCAGCCGCCGATCGCGCTCACTACTCTAAGCGCACTATTGATCTTGAATTTGATTACCCAATTGGTTGCGAAGAATTGATGGGTATCGCTTATCGTACCGACTTTGATCTTGGTAATATCGAACGTGAGTCGAAGAAAAGCATGGTCTACCGCGACAAACGCACTGGTGAAACTTTTGTGCCTCACGTCATCGAGCCATCTTTCGGTGTCGAGCGTTTGATCATGGCCGTACTTTCGAGTGCTTATCATGAAGATGAGACTAATGGCGAAAAGCGTATCGTTTTGCAACTTCCAGAACATCTTGCCCCATACCGTTTCTGCGTTTCGCCTTTACTTAAGAACAAGCCAGAATTAGTTGAAAAAGCCAAGGCAGTCTATGCTGAACTTCGCGAAAAATATGGCAATGTCACTTGGGATGATTCCGGTAACATTGGTAAGCGTTATCATAAGCAAGACGAAATCGGTACGCCAAAATGTGTGGTTGTAGATTTCGATACCCTCGAGGATGATACCGTCACTGTCCGCGATCGCGACACTATGGCTCAAACTCGCGTCCAAATCTCAGATCTCTAAAATAAAAAGAGGTAAAATAAAAAGAGGCCTTCGGGTCTCTTTTTTTGTAGCGGCATTTACTAAGCTATCTTTTTATGTGACAGTATTTACTAAGTTGTCTTTTGTTATGAACCTAATCACTTCACTAAGGTTCGTCAGTCTAACACTGTCTGGTTTATTTTTCGCCAAAAAACTCCGCTTCATATTCCGGCCTGATTTTGGCCTCAAATAAGACAATCGGCACCTTCGGTGGCGGTGTAAAATCGGTTGACCTCAGTGGGTAACGAATTTTCGTTGTGTAATATTTATTCAAAATATATCCTAGCTGACTAGTATAGTGACGGTCAGAGAGGATTAATTTTAAAGCCAATTGTTTTTGTAAAATTAAATAAATTGCCCTTGGCGGATTTTTTAAGCCTTTTTCAATAATTTGTCCGTTTTGATTCTCGAGATTTAGTAGTTTATAAAAAACTTCCGCAGACAGGGAAAAAGGTGGATTGGAAAAGACCTTATAATTTGTGAAATCGAAATTCACTTCTCGAAAATCTCCGCGTACCAGCTTCGCATTCTCGAGATTTTGTTCCTTCAAATTTTTTTGTAATTTCTTGAAAGTCTCCGGGTCTTTTTCTATTGCGAAAACTTCCCCACATTTTTTCGAAAGTGCTGCGGTAATCACGCCACTTCCTGCCCCAATTTCCACCACCGTATCACGGCGCTTCAGATTACTGTGGCCTATTAGCATGAGTGCGAGGCGGACATTTTTCAAAAAATGTTGGTCTAGTAGGTGATTACGGCTAGGCATTTTTACCTCCTAGAATTTGACGCGCCTTCTTCAAAATTTCGTTTTCCGCAAAATAATTCTTCACTAGGGAGTTACCGAAAAGTAGCCAAACTTCGTTAATTTTTTGTCGGCGCTCCTTCGGTAATTCACGGTAATTTTTCATGAGTTTTGGCGCATATTTTTGCCAATTTCGCATCAAACTTATCGGCTCCTCCACATCAGATTTCTCGAAAACTTCAAAAATACCATCCATGAAAAATCTCAATTCTTCAGGTGAGGCAGAAGCTAGAAAATCATCCACTGTCTTATTTAGAATGTCGCTTAATTTGGTGTTTTTGGCGCGGCAGAAATTATTACCCTTAATTTCCCAAGAATAAATATCATGTTGATAGAGATTTTTTGCCTTGCTTCTAACCACCACCACTTTTTCTTTGTGGGTTAAAAGTCGCCCGATTACCGACCCCTCGGGAATATAACTCACGATTTTTGGTAAAATCTTAATCGCCCCCGCATCTTTACTGAGTAGCTCTTCTCTTAGTCCCGGCCCATCGTAATTTAAGACCTTCAAGATTCTTTTTTGCAGTCGATCTGGCGCCATAATCGCCGAATAGATCGATAAATTGCCACCTTTCGAGTGCCCACCGAGATAAAAATTTTTATAAAAATAGCGACGCGAAATATTTTTTAGATATTCCAAAGCTTCTCTTTGAGCTGGAATCTCTGACAGAAACGACATATTAAAATCTTCTTTCCAGCCAAAAAGCGTACCGTCTGTGCCAAAGAAGGAAACATACATGGTGAAAAAGTTAATTTGAATCGTCACCGCAGAAAACTGTTTTTCCAGCTTCTTGTCGTTCTTGCGTGCGAAAAAACCTACTTTCAGATTCTGAAAACGCGGATTTTCTCCCAGTAGTTGAATGAACTTCTCGTCATCCGGCCAAGCAAAATCCGAAGTTGATAGACTCTTCATTGCCTCGGCGATTTCCGAAATTTTAAAATTTCGTTTAGTTAAATCAAGTTGTTTTTTAATTTTATGAAATGGCAAATAAGAAATCCGCGCAAAAGCTAGCTCGTCCAGCTCGGTAATCTCGGCAGTTTCCGAGATTCGTTTTTGATTTTCCTTGAGGTAGTCTAGAATATTATTTACATTCATAATCGTTATATTAATACTATTTTACAGTTTTTATGATGATTCTGTAAAATATGAGTATTTTTTGTATATAAAAAGGAAGTTCCTGCGGTAGGAGCATACTACCCCGTGCTGGAACTTCATTGCTTTCATAATATCAAATTAAAGAAGTTCTGACCAAACTGATAGGCATTATACTTTTACAGTTAGTTCCTAGAAATAAGTTTAAGAGCTACCTTATTTTTTTATGCAAGATTTTGTTGCAAAGGTTGTGAGTTAATACGCTCCTCAAAGTATTCTGGATCCGAAACATCTACAAGTATAATATTGGCACTTTCTATTCCGGTTGGCTTCTTATCTAATACATATTTTGAATTTCGAAGCATTGGTGGAACTGTTTGGTTGGCTATAGCGTTAGAAAAAGCGTAAATATCTTCGCTAATTGTTGCGCGTAGTAATTCCCGATAAGCTAGCATACTAGCATAAGCATCGCCGAATAAGTTTTTTCAGCTGTGACTATAATCATAATTCGATAACCACCCCTTTTTCGCAATGAGCGTAAAATTCGGGACACGACAGGTTTTTATTTGGTGCCGAATATTTATAAATTATCAAATTATTGGGATTAAATTTCCCTTGAAGTTCGCCATCTATAAATTTGGCGCGGACATCTTTTAGTGCATCGCCCTCATTTTCGTATTCGTGAGCCCCACGCATCGGAGACCAAGAATGTTCATACCAATAAGTCTTCTTGTTATGCTCGAATAGTATAAAGGTATGCGTCGGGCATTTATCTTCGTCATAATGAACGATAAAGTATGTGTTAGTTTTTATCTTTTTCTCAGCAAATAATTTTCGTTCTAGCTCAACTTGATCCCAGCAAACTCCCAGTTTGCTTTTTAGAAGTTGGTCTGGCATTTGGAGTATATATTCTTCGCCGAAACCATCTATTTTTTTATGGCGGTTTCCATCTTTACCAATCCAACCATATTCGATATCATGCATTTTCTCATTGACTATATCTAAGAAATCCATAATCTAATTATATCATATTTTCTAGCCAAATTCGATGCAAGCCAGTCCTATTACGCAAAGAACTACCGCAAAGCTACGCTTAAGGACTTCTTTTCTGGTCATATTCTCTTTTTCTATTTTTGGCGACAATTTCGTGATCAATATGCCCATGACCATGACAGCGAATGGCTGTACACCTTGGGTGGCGAACGAAACGAGCGAGATTGAAGCCATGGTTCCAGCAAAAGTAGATAATACGCCGCCGAATGAGTTTAGTAGCTCATTGACCAAGTTCAAACCAATAACTTTGGTGCCGTTGCTTTTTAACATGGTTTTAAATGATTTTCGATAAGTTTTGATGAATATAAATATGATTACGCCGACCAATAATAGTGTTATGTTAGACCAAAAGACCGTTTTATTGAAATCATGTTCAAGATTAACAAATCTTTCGAGTATAAACCAGACCGCATATAGAACTGATACCACGGTCATCAATGCGAGCGTAATTAGCTTCTCCCTGTCGAATTTTTTCTTTGCTGGTTCATAAGTAATAAATACAGCGGCTACCGTGATTATCAATCCACCCAATAGCTGAATTATTGTAATATTGTCTTCTGGTAAAAAGATTGGGGAAAGCAATAGCATGAAAACTGGTATTAGCTGGAACATAATTACAACGATAGTGGTGTCATCTCGGTCTAGGGCCTTGAACCAAAATATGTTTGCTATTGTATATAATGCCGAGTTCGTAAAGAGTATGGCTATACATGGAAAATCAAACGATAGCTCGAATCCACAGATGAATAAATAAATTAGCGCCATTACTCCGCCGGCTATAATCGTGGAAACTAAAATAAGAGATCTGTAGTCGGCGTTCTTAACGGCTTTAGAAATCAAAAACTTGTCAATGTGGTTAGTTGAGGCATAAAATATTGCCGCAATTATTGCCAAAATGACAGGGATAATCATAGTTAATATTATACCATAGATTTCATATCTTCACTAATCCTTGCCTGAGTTAACATCTCAAGTGCAACACTTCATAAGGAGTTTTTAATCCTATTCCTAAGTGGATTCTATCATAGTTATAGTATCTAATAAAACGATTAAGCTTGTGATCAATAAAGTTTATGTTCTTACCAAATCTTCTAGCAACTTGTGCAATACTTCTTTTTTCTAAGATTACTTCTTGTATTGCATTGCCTCTGGATTTTTCTATGTCTTTACCCCTATAATATGACATAAGATAGTCCTTTCTTATTTATAGTTAGTTCCTAGAAATAAGTTTAAGAGCTACCTTATTTTTATGCAAGATTTTGTTGCGAAGGTTGTGAGCTATTACGAATATGCATAAGTTCAAACACATATTGGACTCCAATAAGAAATAAAAGGAGCAGTATTT
>CALIJO010000014.1 GCA_938017655.1 uncultured Candidatus Saccharibacteria bacterium | reverse complement strand
ATGAGGTTTACTTGAGTTAGTTTTTTGCCGTTCATAGTTTTATTTTAGCATAAACATAAGCATAGACAATAAGCAAAATTATCGTATTGACTCACACCTGGACCTTAACGGACCTTAACGCATATTTTAATTTTATGATATGATGATATTATCAGAGTAATCTGAGATGTTATTTTGTTTTGTTATTCAAAAACAAAAAGTTCCTTACCAAAAGGTTTATTCATTGCGATTATGAAAGGGGGTGTATGAATTGGATTTCGTACATTATTATTTAGGTTTTCTTGAAGAAGGTACAATAGTTACTGTTTTTCTTGACGCAGCTGCAAATGTATGTGTCCTAGATGCTGCCAATTTTGTGGGATATAAAGGCGGCTATTCATTTAAGTATCTAGGCGGACATGTCACTCATAGTCCATACTATGCCACTATCCCAAAAGATGGGTTTTGGCATATTGCTATTGATTTGGGTGGATATGAAGGGCGTATCGGTTCGCGTGTTAAGATTATACCGCCAGAAAAAACTGTAGTCGAACTTACTTTTATGGGTTATCCTGCTAAAAAATATCCCAATAAAAAGAAGCCTCATCAATTTACCGACTATTTGTTCGGTGGAGCCAACGGTATACCAGATGGTCCTGGACACGGTCATGCGATCATTCAAAATTCAACTGGGAATATTGTTATGTTGAGAGAACCAAATAGCAATCAGCCAATTATCTGGGATACAAGTATATGTCCATAATTCTTGAAAAACCGCTTTATTGAGGAGTATCTTTATACTCCTCTTTTTTATGATTTTATTTCAAAAATAGAATAAAATCCAAAAAGGTATTTGAAAATCTCATCATCAGCATCGCTTGCTTTTTCTAAGGTTTCAATTTTTCTTGGGATAGCTTCTAAATTGTCGAATCCTTCTTCACGATAACATTCAAGCTCAGATTCGACACCATGATGCGAGTAGGTGTTCATTAGCAGGTATTTTTTATTAGTTGATTCATTTTTAATAACCCAAAAAAACTCACCCCTTCCAAATGAGCCTTCTTGTTCTATTGAATATTGATCTTCTGGTAATTGATATTTCGATATAACTTTATTTAATTCACTTTCACTCATTTGCATAATTATAATACTCCATCTACTTACCAGTTATATTTTATATATAGTATACAATAAGTCCATCGCAAAATTACAATATACCACCTGAGCTAACACCTCAATTTTATGATTTCATTTCAAAAATAGAATACATACCAAATAGGTATTTAGAGATTTCATCATCCGCATCGCTTGCGTTTTCCAAGGTTTCAATTTTTCTTGGGATGGCCTCCAGATTATCAAAACCACCCTCACGATAACATTCAAGCTCAGATTCGACACCATGATGTGAATAAGTGTTCACTAATAGGTATTTTTTATTAGTGGACTGATTTTTGATAACCCAGAAGAACTCGCCTCTTCCAAATGCACCGTCTACTTCCACTAAGTAATCATCCATCGGCAATTGGTATTTTGATATAATGTTTCTTAATTTTGATTCAGTCATTTCCCACATCTATGTCTCCTTAAAGGTTTTTAATTTCAGATAATAATTGAGCTAAATATTGCGATTTTAATGTTTTATATTTCTGACGATTAAAACCAGCTTTATTCGCAAACTCGTTTTTCTTATTATAATATTCTTCACTCTTTTCTGGATTTGATATTAAAAAATCGCGAAGAAGAATGAAATCTTTATAAGAATTGCTAGTTATTGGACAGATATGAATATGAAAATCACCATCCCCGGTTTCATTTTCACTACTTGCGAGAAAAATCCTGTCTTCGTGAGAATCATGACCTTCAAAATATCCGTTTGCTTTTAATATATCACGAACGCTAAGCATCTCATCTTTATCACTAGCACCGATTAGAATATCTACAATATTCTTGCCGCCGATGCCAACAGCACTACTTCCTACATGTTCAATAATGAGAGTGTCTGGAAGAAAAGATAATAAGCGTTGTTTCTCCGATTTGAATCTTTTAAGCAATGTATCTTTATATTCGCTTATCATAACTGACATGTAAATATTTTATCATGGACCACATAATCCAACTAATTATAAGAGATGATAAGTGATATAATATGGGTAATGAGGGTAGGACCTGCAGTGTAATATGCGGGATACCACCCTCTTATAAGTTGGCAACTAGCCGACTTTTTTGTTGAAAAAACTAGGCTAGTTCTTGTGATGCGACACAAACGTTCACAAGTCGACCACGAACGTTTTATTAAAATCCTTAAAAAAGAAAAAACGGAATTGGAAGAGTCTCTAACCAAAATGGAAGCAAGACTAATCTTGGCACTGGAGAGTTTGAGAAAATTGGAATGCACAACTTGGGCTCACTCTACTCTGTTATTCCACAAAAAAAATGACTCAAATGAGCCATCTAAACTCTCCTTTGGTGCCCGAGACTGGACTTGAACCAGCACGCCGCGAGGCATATGCTCCTAAGGCATACGTGTATACCAATTTCACCACTCGGGCATGCTGATATTATATAAAATTATTGGAGATTGTTCAAGCCGCTGGATTGAACCTGATTTTCCGGAACAAAAGGATTTTGCGATTCGATTGGGGTTCCCTGAGTAGATTGAGCTGGAGTCTCTGGAGCTGATGGAGGTAAATTCTCGGCGACTGGTTGAGTTGGGGCCTCCGAGGCTGGCTGAATTGAGACATTCGGGGCTGGCTGAGCTGGATTTTCTGCAGCCGACTGAGCAGGCACTTCAGGAATAGATTGAACAGGCGCTTCATCGATAGGCTGGGCTGGAGACTCGGGAGCAGGTTGGACTGGAGTTTCGATGACCGGCTGAGCTGGAGCTTCGGTAGGTGCTTGTGTATTATTCAGAGCAAAAGCGCCTTGGAACGGGACATTTTTACCGCGGACGTATTGATATTCATACTTTTGATCGGTAGCTAGCATCAGCATGATGATTGGCGAGAAGAAAATCGTTAAATACGGAAAGGCTGGCTGTTTTTCACCAAGAGCAGCCGGTAACTTGTAACAGAAAATAAAGTACGGAATCAAACCGAGCACTGGAATCAGAATCGAGATAGCGAACAACTTATTTAGTTCCACCGCATCATAAAGCTTCATCAGGCCAAATACCGGAATGGCGCCCTGCCACATTTTTTTCTCGCCATAAATTTTCTTCATCAGAAGAACCTTGCCGGCGATATAAAGGCCGAGAATAATTAACAATAGTAGTAAGGTAATAATATTCGAAGCCAAAACCTCGCCTAGGCTAGGCATCTTGGTCATATAATTATTACTAAAGAAATAATCGTAAATCTTTTGAAAGTTCATAAGTTAATTTTAGCATAAACATAATAAAATTACATTCTAAAAATCGTGATGCGGGAGCCGGCATAAGCCTTGGTGGAAAGAATTTCGGCGTCGAGTTGATGAGGGTCGAAGGTGGCTGGATGGGACAAGACTAGAAATTCTTTTGCGAGTTTCGGTAGGGTAGCAAGATAATCCGCTAGTTTCGGGGTGATTTTATCATATGGTGGGTCGGCAAAAACGATATCGAAACGATTATCAAAAGTCAGAGTTTCCGCCTTTTTGGCAAAAATTCGCACCTGGCCCGACACGCCGAGGTTTTCGGCGTTTTGACGAATCAATTTCGCGACTTCACGGTGATTTTCGATGAACGAAACATGCTTGGCGCCGCGAGAAAGAGCTTCAAAACCTAGTGCACCAGTGCCGGAAAAAACATCGAGTACGACTTTGCCCTCGAGATGAGACGACAAAGAATTCATAATCGCCAGGCGTTCACGTGAGCCCATCGGATGAGTGACAGCGAGCTTGGGGGTGAGAATTTTTTGCCCACGAAGCGCCCCGGAGGTGATCCGAAGATCCGTAACTTTGCCAGATTTTACCATAAACTTCATAGTTTTATTTTAGCAGTTTTTTATTAAAATATGGAATCGATGAAGCCCAGCCAAGTGTAATAGCGCGGACGATTTCCGGAAGGAGTACATTTTTAGTTTGAAAAACCAACTCGGTGTTCCATCCCTGATTCAAGAAATTTTCATACATTTTCAGAGCGTGAACCTTGGCCAGAGATTCGTGGAAGGCTTTTTCGAGATCGACATTCACTAGGTCCGCTTTCTTGATTTTCGGCATTACCGCTCGCTCCGGCAGAGCGGTAAGGGTAATCGCCACGCCATATTCGAAAGCCACATGCTTGGTCATAAAACCATTAGCGCCCCAATAGAGCCAGTTGTTGCGCAGAGTTTCAAGCGAGTTGCGTCCGCGCATGATTCCCTTAATCGGGATACCAAAAACTTTGACAAATTCATCTTTAGTCATCAGTTGTTTTTGGGTACTTTCCAGAGGAAAATGATGGGCGGGGGTGAGTCCGTCGGTGATCGCATGTGCCATCCAGCCAGCCTCAAAACTAGCGCGCACTTTATTTCCGTCTTCGAGGGCCTTACATAAATTATATTGGTGATCCAAAATCATAGTCATGAGTTTACCATCATCATGATCCGGATCAATGAAGTGCATCGGCTCGTCGACGCCAGGACTTTTGCGCTTGAGGCCGTCCGGTCCGCCCATGCCTTCAAAATTTAAGATTTCTGAAATGTTTGGGAAAAAATAATTGTGTGGCAGGTTTTTATCAATAATTTTGCGGGCAATTCGGTCGAGTTTCTGGTGCGTGCCAACAATTTTCCCATTCGATTTATCACTAATTGCTAGGGTTGAATACATATTTTCCTTAATTAAGAGTCGTCAGTTGCTGATATTTTTTAATATCTTGGCTTAACTCTGTATATTTTAGCATAGAATCGGGCGAGCTTAAGAACTTTTCGACATGAGTGCGTGCCAATTCGATTAACTTGGTGTCGGTGAGGCTGGCGATCTTCAAATTCAATTCACCGTGTTGCATAGCACCATAAATTTCCCCCGGACCGCGAAGTTTTAAGTCAACTTCGGCAAGATAAAAACCGTCGGTAGATTTTTCCATTTCAAGCAGACGACGACTCGGCGGATTTTCACCGGTAGTCACCAAAAAACATTGGCTCGGTTTATCACCGCGACCGACGCGACCACGCAACTGATGAAGCTGAGCTAGGCCATAGAGGTCAGCATTGAGAATCACAATCTGAGTGGCATTCGGCACATCCACACCGACTTCCACCACGGTGGTAGAAACCAAAATTTGAGTTTTCTGTTCCTTAAAATCCTGCATCACCTGATCTTTTTCAGCAGGTTTTAATTTACCATGCAGGATACCAATTTTATATTTACTAAACTGTTTTTGCATGAGCTTCGCGGTTTCAAGGACGGTGCGCGATTTATCTTCCTCGGAAATAGCCTCGTCAATCAGGCGACAAATTACGTAAACTTGTTCACCAGCGGCGAGATGCTCGCTAAGTTCTGGATAAATTACATCCTTGAGATTTAATTCATTATAAAGACGCGTCTTAATCGGCGTACGCCCCTTCGGCATCTGGTTAATAATTGAAATATCGAGATCGCCAAAAATCGTGAGCTGCAAAGAACGCGGGATCGGCGTGGCGGTCATAGCCAGAAAATGCGGTGAAATTTGCTGAAAATCCAGATTTTGATTCTGAAAAGATTTTTCCAAAAGATGCTGACGCTGCAAGACACCAAAACGGTGCTGCTCATCGATAATACAGAGTCCGAGACTGGAAAAAGTGGTGTCGTCGGTAAGAATAGCATGAGTACCAATCACGAGATTAATTTCACCAGATTTAATTGCGGCTTTAATACTAGCCTTATCCTTGGTGGCGCTAATTAGTAGTGTGGTTTTGACGCCGAGTGGCTGCAGGATTTTAGACAAACCTTCATAATGTTGCGTGGCCAAAATAGCTGTCGGAGCCAGAATGGCCACTTGCGCACCGTTTTTTATAGCTTGATAAGCAGCAATGGCCGAAACAATAGTTTTACCCGAACCGACATCGCCCTGAAGCAGGCGGTTCATCGGATGAGTTTTTTCAAGGTCCTTCAGAATCTGCCAAGTCACGCGCTTTTGGGCGTCGGTTAGCTCAAAAGGCAGAGTCTTAAGGAGTTGTTTAATATCGATGAGGTTAAATTTAAGCGATTTGGCATTTAATTTGGAGACTTCGTTTTGATTAAGCTTGGAAGCCAAAATTAATTCAAACAATTCCTCATAACCGAGGTAGGCGCGAGCCTTTTCGACCTCTTTTTCAGATTCCGGAAAATGCATATTAAAGAGCGCTTGGTTACGAGTGAGCTTGGTGAGAGTTTTCGGAATAGCCTCAGTCGGCAAAAGTTCGGGAATTTGATAAAAAAATGGGCGCAGTTTAGCAAAAATTCGACGATACCAGGCGGAATTATAGCGGCCACTACCAGAATAAATCGGTTGATAACCACCATCTTGGCGCGATTCTTCGACCTCGGACGCCAGAACGGCGGTAGGGGCGGTGAGTTGATAGCGATTATATTTAAAATCATACTCACCAGTAAAATAATACTCGGTGTCTTCCTTAAAATTTTTGATACGGTAGGCCTGATTATACCAAACCACGCGAAGCGCCCCTGTCTCATCAAAAATCTCACCCTGAGTAATGGTAAAATTACGGCGACGCGTATGGATATTGCGCAAGCCACGAATTTTTCCTCTCACTACGACTTTGCCGGGGCGAATTTCGGAGATTTTTGTGTAAGCCGCATAATCTTCATATTTGCGCGGAAAATAATAGAGTAAATCCTTGAAGGTTTGAAAACCACGAGCGGCGAGTGCTTCTGCGGTTTTGGGACCGACGCCTTTAATTTCACTTAGTTTTGAATTTAATTGCATCAAAGATTGCCCTGGTCGACTGGACGACTATGAGCTTTGCGCCATTCGGCAATTTTGGCGTGATGACCAGAGAGCAAAACTTCTGGCACTTGCATACCGCGAAAATCGGCTGGCTTAGTGTATTGCGGATACTCAATGGTATTCTCTTCCGAAAAACTTTCAATAATGGCAGAATTTTCACCACCAAGCACCCCTGGAAGTAATCGCACGATACTATCGATCACGATAAGTGCTGGCAATTCACCACCGGTCAAGACGAAATGACCGAGGGAAATTTTGTAGTCGACAATCGTCAAAATGCGTTCGTCATAACCTTCATAATGTGGACAAAGAATAATATAGTGATCCTCTTCACCACGATTAATACGTTCGACGAAATTGCGCACGATTCCTTGATGCCAAGTTTGACCAGCTGGAGTCGGTAGAATCACCTTAGCATTCGGACTGTTTTTCTTCACGCTTTCAATAGCATTGAAGGCCGGTTCACACATCAAAAGCATGCCATCGCCACCACCATAGGGCGTGTCGTCGACAGATTTATGCGCACCGAGGCCAAATTCACGCAAATCCACAAAATCAAACTCGGCAATCCCCTTTTCCTTAGCTTTCCACATCATGGAAGCATTCAAATAGGGATCAAGCGCATCAGAAAATAACGAAATAATGGTGAATTTAACCTTAGACATAAATCTATTATAGCACATTTACAAATATCAGTTTTCATGGCGTAATATTAGTTCTACCAGGTGGCTAAATTCTTATGTTTTTCTCTTGACATTAGAGAGTGTAAACGATATGATAAACATAAGCTGATACGCTTCACAGGGTTCCATTATGCAATTAGTGGAGTGTGGAGATTTCATTAAAAACAAAAATACGGATTAAAACAAACCAATGTGCCCTAGGGTGGGCGCGCATCAGCAAAAATATCCTCGCGAGAGGATATTTTTCATGGGTTTAGTAGTCTTCGACGAGAGTGAAGTGCTTACCGGAAATTTCGATAATCGAATCCGCCTTGGCACCACGAGTAGTGAGCTCAGCACGAATGCCAAGCTTTTTCATAATATCACGCAAGCGGTTAACCGAGGCGTAATTCGAAAGATCAGTACGACGAGCGAATTTTTCAATCTTTTCGCCAGTGACATGGTAGACATCCTTTTCATCTTGAGTGACCTGCCAAGCCTTCTTTAGCTCGTGATGGCTAAGTGAAATAGTTGGGAGACTTTCCATATCGTGAGAAATAATGGCAGTCTTAAATTCAATCGGGGTGGAGCCGATTTGCTCGGCGGTAATTTCCTGCTGTTTCTGGTTTTCTTTAACTGCAGCAAGTAGGGCGCGAAGTAAGTCATCGAGGTTTTTCTTGGCCACAGAAGAAATAGCAAAAATTTTAGCTTCGGGATTTTTTTCAAGAATTGCCTGTTTTTGCATTTCAATAATTTCATCGTCAAGACCTTCGCATTTAGTCAGGGCGACGATTTCGGTACGAGATTTGAGATCAGAGTATTTTTCCAATTCACCACGGATCGTAGAATAAGCTTGACCGGCATCATCTTGATAAACGTCGATAAGATGGAGCAAAACAGCAGTGCGGTCGACGTGACGCAAGAAGTCATGACCGAGACCACGACCGTCACTGGCGCCTTCGATAAGACCCGGAATATCAGCAATTAAGAGGTCGTTGCGGTCAATCGTTGCCACACCAAGATTTGGTGTAAGGGTAGTAAAAGCATAATCAGCGATTTCTGGCTTAGCATTGGTGACACTAGCAAGAAAAGTCGATTTACCAGCATTTGGTAGACCCACGAGACCGACATCAGCAAGAAGTTTTAGTTCGATTTCGGCTTCAAAAGCCTCGCCTGGTTCACCAACCTCAGCGATCACCGGAGTCTGACGTACACTAGACTTGAAGTGAGCATTACCGAAACCGCCATCGCCGCCCTTAGCAATCACGGCTTGCATACCATCTTCGGTGAGGTCGGCGATGATTTTCCCGTCGCGCTTCACCACAGTGCCAATTGGTACTTCGACAATGAGGTTCTTACCAGAGCGACCATTACTACGGGTACCAGAACCGTTACCGCCGTCTGGAGCGGTGAGAATTGGATTGAAACGAAAATCAATTAAAGTATTAGTATCCTTGTCAGCCTGGAAAATAATCGAGCCGCCCTTACCACCATTACCACCATCTGGACCACCCTTATTGATGTAAATTTCATGGCGAAAAGAGACGGCGCCATCGCCACCTTTTCCAGCTTTCAAACTCACTTTTGC
>CALIJO010000013.1 GCA_938017655.1 uncultured Candidatus Saccharibacteria bacterium | reverse complement strand
AGAAAAAGAACGACTACACGGCCAACCCTGAAGAATACGTGAATAATTTTAATCTTGATGTCTCCTCTTGGAAAGATTTTAGTAATTTTACTTACCTTCTTTTCTCTGATATGAATAATATTGAAGGGGAAAATTTTAAGGACAATGTTTTGCAGGACCCAGACGAAGCGGTGAAGCGTCTAGATACTCTAGAAAATAAGCTAGGTAGTACTAATGAATCCCTAAAAAAACTCTTTACTCTCTATCGCGCCCATCTTTATCTCATTGCTAATAACCCGGACATTGCTAAGATTTATCTCAGTCAGGTGGATGAAAATTCTCTGACCAAGAATTTGAAGAAGTTCTACTATGAATTGGCCGCCAGATATTATGGTCTCGCCGAAGACTTCGATAAATCTCAGGAGTATTCCGACAAATATAATTCCGTCGAATAAAATTCAGTCTAAGCTACGATAAATATAATTCTACCGAATAAAATTCAGTCTAAGCTAGCAGTTAAAAATACCCAGATCACGCTGGGCATTTTTTCTGAAAGCCCCTAATCTTTAGACTTAAAGTAGGAAAAAGCCTAGCATGCGCTAGGCCACTCCTTAGACTTTGTTAATTACTGGAATCACGATTGGCGTGTGGCCAGTGGCATCGAAGAGGATGCGGGTAATGTCTTCCTTCACTTCTTCTTTCAAGACTTTCACCTCTGGTTCGGTAGAGATCGACTTGTCAGTTTTTACGCGCAAATAGTGACGAATCTTGCCGATTAATTCCTCAGAATTATCGAGATAAATAAAGGCACGCGACACGATATCTGGCGTCTTGATCAAACGACCAGTCTTCTTGCTAATGGTTAACACGATCATGAAAATACCTTCACGCGAGATGTGAATGCGGTCCTTCACCACGGCTTCGTGTACCGGTTTATCGGCATCATCGTAAAGTTTGTTGCCGACTGAGATGCGGCCGTTTTTGCGGATGGTTTTGTTTGGTAGAAGCTCCACGATATCACCATCATCGGCCACCAAGATACGATCATGTGAAATTCCCACGACGTTTTCTGCCATCTCTGCATTGTGTTCCATCATGAAGAATTCACCGTGATATGGTAAATAGTTCAAAGGCTGTAAGCGCGTCACAAAATCGACGTGGTCTTCATAATAGGCATGGCCCGAAAGGTGAAGTGGGCCGATATTGGTAAGGTGGGTTTTACCATTTTGAATCACCTGCGCACCTTCACGAAGAAGCCCGTCCACGGTATTTACTACATGTGGCTCGTTACCAGGAATTGGGTTAGAAGAGAAGACGATAGTGTCACTAGCTTTAATCTTGATGAATTTGTGTGCGCCGGTCACCATACGGTTCAAGACGGCATTCAATTCACCTTGCGAACCAGTACAGACGATCGTCACCTTGTCATCTGGAAGCTTAATAATGTCCTCCATTTTCATCACGGTATCTTTTGGTACTTTAATACACTTGGCACGCAGCGCCACTTCGATATTGTTAATCATCGAAAAACCAGCAAAAGCTACCTTGCGACCACGTCGATAAGCTTGCTCCAAAATCATGCCGATACGGTTAATTTGAGAAGAGAAACAGGAAATAATCACACGGCCATTCGCGTAATGGTCCATCACCTTGCCGATATTATCACCGACGTCATATTCTGAATGTGGATGGTGACCTGGGGAATCAATATTGGTCGATTCATTCAACATCAAAGAAATGCCTTCGTGGTTTTACGATTTCGTCGAGACGTTCGAGGTCAGATTGGCGATCAATTGGGTTAGCTTCTGCGCGCCAGTCACCAGAGAGGTAAATTACGCCGTTCGGGGTGCGAATTACTAGACCACAGTTACCTGGAATTGAGTGTAGCATGTGAACAAATTCTACACTGAGATGTTCGGAAACTTGAATTTTTTCGTGCTTGAATGGGTCGACCACATTGTAATTTAATTCTGGCAGGTCATCGATTTCACTCATTTGGCGCTTAATCATCCCGATAGTAAAATCGGTGGCATAAATTGGCGTAAGCGGGCCAAACTTTGGCAAAAGATGCTTACAGGCACCAATATGATCAAGGTGAGCGTGAGTAAAGAGAATCGCTTTCACTTTGCTGAGATTATCCTCGAGGTATTTAATATCCGGAATCATGTAGTTCACACCTGGGTAATCCTCGGAAGCGAAGAGTACACCCATATCGATCACGATCATTTCGTTTTTGTATTCGATCACGGTCATGTTTTTACCGATACCGAATTCACCGACACCACCGATTGGAATCACGCGCACCGCTTCTGGATCTGGGCGAGCCGCCTTGAGTTGGGCGTTCGTCACCTGGGCACCGTTGTAGCCATTGAAGCGAGATTTGTTCACGGGTACGCCGATGATGTGTTGGGTGGCCTGGGCATTCACGTCTTGAGAAAGCATGCGCTGGTGATGTACCATTTCGCCACGACGAGTCGAAACTGAAAGATTCACCTTGCGAGAATTGTTGTCATTAGCTGCGGTGTTATTTTCGGCAGCGTTGCCTTGATTGCTACGCTTCTTGTTGTTTTTATTCTGGCGGTTATTGCGAGATTTTTGGTTGTCGGAATTGTTTGGATTATTTGCGCCGTTTGCGCGATCCGATTTTTTACCACGAAAATCCTTGCCACCAGGTTTGAAGTTGCTATTAAAATTACGTTTTTGCGCCTGTTCGAAAATCACCGCGGCACCAGTTTCTACTGGCTTCTCCTCGGTATTCTCGAAGTGACTACGGTTCTGATTTTCCTCAAAACGGCGTTTGATTTCCGGCAAACGCTCGGCTTGCATCCGCATCAACTTCGCACGACGCTCTTGTTCTTGTTTATTCATTTAATCCTTAAGTAGATAAGTTAATATTAAAATATTTTTGCACAAAAACCTCAGTGAGGTTCGGGTTACAAGAAATATTAATTATTCTTATTATAGCAAATGCGGGGAAGGATTTCAAGGCTGAGATACATATAATAGATTAGCTAAGAATCTGACAAGAAATAATCTAACTCAATGAAAAATTAATGCTATACTATTTGTTGAAACACAAAAGTTGTAGAGGTGCACTATTATGATTGAACAAATATACAAATGTCAAAAATGCAGTTTATGTTTTAATCAAAAGCCATTATTGGATTTAGAAAAAGACTGCCAAGTGTTTTGGGTGGGGCTTTCAGCTAAAAAAATAAAGTCGCATCAAGAAACCCCATTGTCATCAGAAACTAATACAGGAATGTTAATTCATAAAATAGAAAAACTATGTGAAAATGTTAGCTTTTATAAAACCAACTTGGTTAAATGTCTCCCATTGACAGAACAAAAAAATTACGCTACCCAAATAGAAAGGAAATAAACTGCTGTTTCGAACATTTGGTTGGTGAAATTAATACAATGTCTCCTAAAATTGTTTTTTTATTGGGGAAAAAAGTGTATTCATCAGTCGGGGAAAATCTTAAAATTAAGTTTGAGAAATGGGATGAATTTGAATATCACTATAAAGAATACAATGGTATATACTATGTGCCTATTCATCATCCTTCTTATATATATGTTTATAAAAGAAAATATATGGAAGCTTATATAAAGAGTGTAGAAAAAATAATAAAAAAATTATTACTATAGATATATTTACTATGACTTTACATGCGGGTCTCGTGTCATAATAATGGCAGAGGCAAATAGTTTAGTAAAATCAAAGGCCTTGAAGCTTCTACCAAAGCTTAGAGGGGTCAGCACCTTTGCAACATTTGTATAGGAGTCATTCTTAAGGTTGTATGTATTCTAGCATAATTGTAATAAATAAGGTATTTTCGGTTTGAGATATATTCAAGAAAATTTTCAATACTCAATTCTCGAGACTTTTACCGACGACGTCTCGGACGAATATATTATCGCCAGGGAATCATTCTGGAAAGAAGTGTTATTAACTAGAGTTTTTGGATATAATGCGAATTAATGATTCTAAACAGCATTGGGAGATGATTATAGCCATTACCAAACGAAAATTGATACATTTAAAGTATGTGATTACCCGCTTAGTAGACACAAAGATAATTTTAAGATGATATTTTTGGTACAAAAAATGGCTTACGGCCATTAATGTTAGCGCAAAATAACCTCACGCCCATAAATACTATTCAGGTAATTTCAAAACCATAAATGGTAAAACAGCGGTAATTGTTCAGTTATGCATGGTAGTTGACTGAATTCTGAAGCACTCATAGACACACAGCTGGAGTTAGGATGATATTCAAAAGAGTTGCTATGTTCTGATGGTGCACGACTTTTGGGATATGGAGTATACAGGTAAAGTGATTCGGATTTTTTTGAGATTGTTAGCCTTACTGGAGTCGAATGAATTAAAAAATAATGACAATGGAGAAAAAGAAGTACAGTGTAATGAATCCTGTATAGCGTCTTTATTCAGAAACACACTATACAGAGAATAAGTATACCGGTATAGCGATTATTGATAGAAAACACGCTATACAGGTATAATGGTTATATGAAGATGTATTTCTCCAATTCCGATTACCTAGCTTGTATTTTTAAAGGTATAGCATATACAATATGCTGAATCATCAATAACACTATTAAACAAGGAGTAACAATATGAAAACGGTAGTAGCCGCACTAATAGAAAAGGATGGACGATTCTTTTTGGCAAAACGTTCAACTGGCAATAAAGGAGTATTTGGCAAATGGGAGTTTCCTGGAGGCAAAGTTGAAGACGGAGAGTCAGACGAGGTCGCGCTGGAACGCGAGATACTCGAGGAGTTCAACACGGTAGTATCTGTCGGAAAGAAGATTGCCGAAACGCCAATAGATGACAAACTAATGCTTAAACTTTATAAATGCACCCACGGCCTAGGCAATTACGTTCCACACGACCATTCCGAATCAGCTTGGTTAGATAAATTAGAAGACATGTATCAATTCGACCTAGCTCCGGCAGATAAACGGCTTCTGAACCAAATTTGTCCAAGAAAAGATGATTCAAGAAAACCTGGCTTCAGCGAACTGGTCAAAGGTCAGTCTTACGAAAACGCAGATCTACAAAGAATCTTCTTAATATCTAGCCAAGGCGGAATGCGTAAATCTAATCGCACAAATTGTCTCGTACTTATTTCGAAGCATAATTCTAATAATCCATACGATGACAAGTGGAATGATGATCATTTTGAATATACCGGAATGGGCATGAATGGTGATCAGTCGGTTAATTATATGCAAAATAAAACCCTAGCAGAATCAAATACTAATGGCGTAACCGTCCACCTATTCGAATCGTTCGAGAACAACGATTACATCTACCGCGGAATAGTGAAACTCGATGGTGAGCCATATTTTGAAGTTCAAGAAGATCAATCCGGTAGGCAACGAAAAGTAGTTAAATTCTCACTCAGATTAGTTGATTAGTTTTGTGGGAAATTCAAGATAAAAACGGCTGCCTTGACAGCCGTTTTAAGGCTCAAGGATAGGAAAGGTCGAACTATCACATTCGACGACATTAATCATTACGGTAAAATTATTACGATTCTGAATGAGACGAATCGTATTGTAAAAGAAATAGACTAATAAGAGCCGTCACGAATAACGGCTAAGAAAAACAGCGGTAGGTCTTAACAAAGCTGTTCTCTTCATCAAATTAATTCCCGCCTGTATTAGATAAGATTGAAATAAATATTAAGACATTAGAAAATATAAATATGGAAACGATTATCTGCGGAGATAGAAAATCGATTAGCAGAAGCTAATAAAAAGTTTATTGATATAATAAATAACCTTACGTAATGTCACTATAAGATTTTAAATTGATAAGTGGCTATTAGATGTACTTATTCGCTCTTACGCCGCTGTGGGTCGGCGTCTGGAACACCTTGAATGCACAGTTAAAATCAAAGTTGTACTTAAGAAAGAATATCCTATGCCAGTGCCATGGAATCGTGAGATATATATAGGTAAAGAGATGCGAACTTTTAAGAATCGCTGAAATAAATATAGCCCTAAACTAGAATAATGTTAGTATTTTATGAATTAATTAAAAAATACCGTCAATGATATAATAGCAATAAGGTGATCATACTGTAACTGCACTAAGCTATTTTACGTGCAGGACTATCAATAATATCCTTTAACACCATTTAAGGAGAATCTATGCGCATACACTCAGTCAAGCTAAAAAATTTTAGAGGTTACCATGAAGAGGCTCAGATAAACTTTAATGATTTGACCGTGATTGTTGGTAAAAACGATATCGGAAAGTCAACAATTCTTGAGGCATTAGATATTTTCTTCAATGATGGAAAAGGGTGTATAAAACCAGACAATGAAGACTTGAATTTTGATGCCCGAAGTAGAGGTGAAGATACTTTTAGTATTTCGGTTGAATTCTCGGATTTGCCAAAAGAAATAGTGATTGACTCTGACGCACACACTACATTGGAATCTGAGTATTTACTAAATATCGATACAAGACTGGAAATAAAAAAAATTTATTCTGAAAATGGAAAATTAAAAGCCACATATATAGTCGCAGAACATCCAAGCAACGAAAATTGCTCCGACCTCTTAACTAGTAAAATTACTGATCTTAGAAAAATATTACAAATATTCAACATAGAGTGTGATAATAAAGCCACAAGTAATATTATCAGAAAATCTATTTGGACCTATTTTTCAAAAAATCTAAAACTAAAGACTTGCGATATTCCAGTGGATAAGGAAGATGCTAAGAAAATTTGGAGTGGAATATATAAGATCCTCCCAACTTTTGTACTATTTCAGTCCGATAGACAAAATAAGGACGGTGACGCTGAAGTGCAAGATCCTCTAAAAGAAGCTACTAAACGTATTCTAAAGAATGAAGAGTTGCAAAAAGAATTAGAAGATATTTCAGAAAAAGTTCGTGCGGAACTAAAAAAAGTAGCTAATGCAACCGTTAATAAGTTAAAGAAGATAGATCCGGCTATCGCAAATATATTAAAGCCTGAGATACCAGAAGCGACTGAGTTGAAATGGGCTGATGTGTTTAAGAGTGTTTCCATCACTGGAGACGAAATACCAATTAATAAACGGGGGAGCGGAGTACGTAGATTAATATTACTGAGCTTCTTTATGGCTGAGGCTGATAGAAAGAATAGTGATAGAGATGATGGTAATGACATAATTTATGGGTTCGAAGAACCAGAAACATCGCAGCATTCTGATAATCAAAGAATGTTAATAACGGCATTTAAAAAGATTTCGGAAGACAGAAATAAGCAAGTGATACTAACTACGCATAGCGGCGACATATTGATGCAACTAGATTTCGAGAATATAATCATGCTTTCTGGCGATAAAAAGAAGGAAATCACCTCAATTGAGCCAGATCAGCTATGCTACAAATCATTAAATGAGATAGACTATATTGCTTTCGATAATCCCACGTCCGCTTATCATGATGAATTGTATTCACATTTGGAATCAAAAAATCTTATAAACGGCTATCTAAATACTATTAGGCAGAAAAACTATATTGAAAAAAACAAAGATACCGGAGAACCAAGGCCAGTAAAGAAAATTGGACTTTCAAAATATATCAGGCATCAAATTCATCATCCAGATAATGAATACAATGAGCTGTATACTAATCAAGAGCTCCGTGAGTCAATTGATCTTATGAGGAAATATATTTCCGAAGAAAAAAGTAACTAGCTTAATAGTCATAATTTTTATCGGCAAAATAGCATATCCATAGGCTTTCGCTTTGAGTTAATCTGGTAGATCTAGCTATCAGGAGGTAGCTTTAATGAAGTGTTTTAATAAACAGTTAATGAATATTGTCTTCGCAACTATAGTCGGATTTTTGAAAACTATTGTGAGAAAATAGAGGTGAGATTTTGTAATGCGAAATAGCGAATTATTATGGACTTTTATCTAAAAAGATCATAAGATCCGATCATGAAATATATTATTATAATAGAGGAAACCGTCGCGAAAAGCTTTGAGGTTGAGGCTAGTAGCGCCGACGATGTCTATAAAATAACAGAACAGAAATATAAATCCGGCGAATTCATTTTAGACCCGGGTGATTGCCAATTCAGGCAAATAGCCATAATGAAGTCGGGTTGCGAACATGACGAGTGGCGAGAGTTCTAGTATTTTTTATCAATCATCCATAAATGGGGAATTCTGTCGAATCATCAATAAATACGACTTTACGAGTTTTGTCGACGATTTAACCGAATACGCTAACGAGAAGAAATAGTAAGTAAATATCGAGAAGTACGAGCTATTCGGCCAAAAACCAACAAATAACGCAAGATTGACGACCTTGCCAAAAAATATAACGAGCTCGACAGAGAATCGCCAAAAGCTGTCAAAGATAAGTTCAAAAAAGACATGGTAGATTAGTAAAATGATGTTGTGAATATAGACGAAAGAATCAAGTAAATAAAAACCAAAAATAAGAATCTCGAAAAGATTCATATTACAGTGGGAGAATTTGTGAGCTTGCCAAATTTGCTAATTGGCAGATTAGAAAAAAGCGATCTAGTCAAAAAAGGAATATTTTGGTATGGCGCATGGTCTAAAACCTCAAAATTGATGCAAAAAAAGAGTGACTTACATATGTAAATCACCATATAATTTCATTTTCGAACCTGAGTTTTTTACAGATTCCATTAATGGTGAGCCGGGTGGGACTCGAACCCACGACACCAAGCTTAAGAGGCTCGTGCTCTAACCAGCTGAGCTACCGGCCCGACTCATTTATTATTTTATCATTTTTTACGCCCTTCGTCCAGTAGAAAAATAAAAAATCGTCTCACCCTCACCTCTTCATTTTTTCCAAAAAATGTATTATAATGACCTCACTACGAATTGTAGCATCATTTTTCTATACGTTCGTAGATGGAACATTTACATTTTTCAAAGGAGGGAAATATGGATCAAGGAAGAAATATGGATCAAGGAATTACCTTAATGGCCGGATCACTTTGTAACACAATGGAGTACGTGGAGAAAATTTTTCTCGAACACAAAAACGTACTGAAGAGCATCGAATTTTATATCAACGGCTTCAATGTTAATCGCGAGAAAATAAATGGTATAACAGATGCTCGCTGGAAGAAAATTATTGAAAATCAGAGGAAGAAAGCCAAAGCTAATGGTCAGGAAGCTATTCTCGACCAAGATCAACTCTTCCGCTTGTCTGAGCAAATCGTAAGCGACATTGCTTACATCACGCTCACGACCGATTCCTGTCAATTCTTCAAACGCCGTTGGATTGATACCGGCAATATTCGCCGGCTGAAGGATGTGATCGATTGCTACGACAAGAGCTGGAAGCGCTTTAACGGTATCTATTCGAGCATCAACTGTTTAATTCGTCAACCGATGTTCCTGAAATATGTTAGAAGTGCCGAAGAGCGCCGCCAGGAATTCTGGAGTCTGGTTAATGAATTTTGTAATCAGATTGAGAAAATTGACCATGTTTTGGTGGAATCTTTCCAGAACGACCTTAAGAATAAGCGCATGCTGCTCGCCGAGCAAAGATATCAAGAATTTTTAAATTATGAAACTGATGATATTCCCATCGAAGACGCCGAAGAATTGCAAAATCTAGAGCTTGAAAATGAACAACTTTTCTCTGGCTGCAAGATCAAGTATATTCCACTTGGTCATATCACAGCTGTCTTCAAGGAAATTTCTAAACTTCCAGACCTAACTTCAGCTTCTAACCTTAAGTACTTAACCGAAACGCTAATTGCCCTTTGAAAAAATATGGTACGCCGAGAATTTTCTCGGCGTATTTTTTATTCTATGATAAAATTAAAAAGAGGGAAATAAATAAATTTATTATATCTTTCCTCGTTTGCACCCGTACATAAAGATGTTCGGGCGCGACGTTCATCAGAATAAAATAGCAAGCTATTTTATTCTTCCTCACTTGCACCCGTAGCTCAGCGGATTAGAGCATCTGTCTTCGGAACAGAGGGTCGAGGGTTCGAATCCCCCCGGGTGTACCAAACTAAATCGAGCCGGTCAGCTCTTTTTTTCTTTTATAAAATTAACTAAATCAAGCCATTAGGTTCTTTTTTTTATTTCCGTCCCACTCAGAAAAACTTAGGTTATAATGAAAGTAATGAATGAAGAAAACCAAAATTTCACCGATTATGTTTCACGAATTAGCGACACCACCTGCAGTCTCGATGACGGTGAGCTCACTTGTGGTGACGATTTTGCTGATAATGGTGACACTATTCAGGGCGGACCTTGTCAGGATCTCATGGAATATTTTAGCGACAAGCCATATTTGGATTAAAAAAATCATGTATGTGCCAATTCTTCTCCAAAATTTCAAAAATCTCGCTCAGGTAAACTACTTCGCCCAGACGAATCACTTTGCACAGACTAGCTTTCTTGCCCAAATCAATTTCTTCGAGGCTGCCTTTTATTTTGTCATGGCCGTGGTGCTAATTTTCGGCATCACAGTTATTTTTGGTGTGCCATACGTCCCCAGTCTCAAATCCGAGCTCCGCAAAATGTTCAAGCATCTCTATAAGTTATCCAGCAAAGATTTGCTTATCGACCTCGGTTCTGGCGACGGTGTCGTTCTCAAGGTGGCTTCAGAGGATTTTGGCGCCCAGACGCTCGGCTATGAAATTCATCCGGTCCTCTCGCTACTTTCGCGCCTGCGCTTACGTAAAATTCGTCATCTCGCCAAGGTTAAAATTCAAAATATTTACACCGCCGAATTCCCCGAGCAGACCACCGTGGTTTATGTTTTCGGTGATTCAAAAGATATCGCGAAGCTAGTCCAAAAAGTCCAATCCGAGGCCACTCGTTTGAATAAGTCGCTCTATCTCATCTCGAACGGCTTCGAAGTTCCGGGCCACAAAATAGTTAAAACTTATCGTACTTATTATCTATATCTCGTTTATCCGGAAAAGTCCCAGAAAAAATAACTTCAAAATCAAGCTCTTCACGCGACGCTCAGGGGGCGCAAACTCACCCCCCCGAAAAGCCACGAAAAGTCTAGTAGAATCCCAGAAAAATAACCTCATCAGAGGTTATTTTCTTATTTGTTGTGCTTGCGCTTTTCGCTGTGCTTGTGATTGTTATTACGATTCAATTTAGAAATCAC
>CALIJO010000012.1 GCA_938017655.1 uncultured Candidatus Saccharibacteria bacterium | reverse complement strand
ATAGTTTTTTAGACTTTCAGGATATTTTACCATAATTTCAAGAAGAAAAAAAGAGCGCGGGGGGCTCTCTTTTTTGATGATTTACAGATGTTGCTCTATTTGGCCACAAACTTAAAAAACTATTGCAATTTTTCGCGTAGAAGCTTCTGAGCAATGGCTGGGTTAGCCTTACCTTTTGAGGCCTTCATAACTTGTCCGACGAGGAAGCCGATAACTTTTTCACTGCCAGCCTTAAAATCGGCGACGGCCTGGGCGCAAGCTGGATCAGCTAGAACTTGATCGACAATCTCGGAGAGCGCACCGAGGTCGTTTTCCTGGAGAAGATTGAGCTCTTTGGCGATTTCGCGAGCTGACTTATGATGCATGTTCGGGTCGAAAAAGCGCAAGAAGACTTCTTTGACACTGGTCGAAGAAAGTTCGTTCTTATTAATCATCTCAGCAAGTTCGCGAAGCTGCATGGTGGTCGGAAGTTCATCATTCAAAAGACTACTATTTTCCTCTGCGAGAAGCACTGAAGTATAAAGATTAGAAATCTTCTGGATGGCATTCTTGGTGATTTCCTTTTCAATACCATCAGCGTCATAGGCGGACTTTAGTTCGGCTAGACTTTCGACGAGATTTTGGTGGTCAAGAAGAATTTCGAGTTGTTCTTCTGGGATTACCACGCGAAGCATGGCACGATAGTCAGCCGGCAAGCATACCAATTTAGCGCGCTCAGCTTCGACATATTCCTCAGTCAAATGAATTGGCGGAATATCTGGCTCTGGCATGTAGCGATAATCATTGGCTTCTTCCTTGCTGCGCTGAGAAGTGGTTTTACCAGTATTATCATTCCAGCCACGGGTTTCCTGAACCACTTTTTCACCATTATCCAGCAATTTTTTCTGCCTGTGATATTCGTATTCGACAGCCATTTCGACGGAACGGAAGGAGTTGAGGTTCTTAATTTCAGCACGAGTACCAAGTTCAGTGCTACCTTTTTTGGCGAGCGAAATATTTACATCAAAACGCATGTTGCCATTATAGAGGTCACCGTAAGTCACACCAGCAAAGGTGAGAATACGCCAAAGTTCCTTACAATAATCGCGAGCATCTTCCTTAGAATGAATATCTGGCATAGAAACAATCTCAATCAGTGGAGTGTCGGCACGGTTGAGGTCAACAAGGCTGTAAGTATCAAAATGCGTGAGTTTACCGGCATCACCTTCGAGATGGGCGTGCTCAATGCGAATCTTCGTGCCATTCGGAAGCTCAACAAAGCCTGGGCCAATAATTGGCTGATACATCTGGGTGATCTGATAACCCTTCGGAGAATCTGGATAGAAATAGTGTTTGCGATCGAAGCGTGAAATTAGATTGATATTGGAATTAAGAGCAAGTCCTGCACGAGTAGCGAGACGCACGGCTTCTTGATTCAAGCGTGGTAACATACCCGGCAGAGCATATTCGACTGGCGAAACACAAGAGTTAGGCTCCTTGCCGCGAGCGTCATTATCGACTTCAGAAAAAAGTTTAGTCTTGGTCGCGAGCTGAACGTGACATTCAATACCGATAGTAATTTCGTAAGCTGAATTTTCTGACATTAGATAGCTCCTAAATCTTTTAATGCTTGTTTGTAGGTTTCTAAAGCGCGACGACTTTGATTGTAATCGAGCTGGAAGTTTTGCTCGTGAGCAATTTGATTGCGCTTTTTATGGACATACCAAACTGAATTGAGTTCCGAGAAACGATGACCGGAAGCCTTCAGGCGTTCACCCATAGTCTTACCCGGGGCGCCGAGTTCCATCATCGCCTTATCAAGTAGCTTATCGGCTTCAATGAGAGCATAATTAAAACTCAAGGGATTATCCCGTGAGAGATTATTTTCAATTCGAAGGAAGTTGGCCTGATAGTCTTCCTTATCAAAAGTATGAGTACGGTTGCCGAGTTGAGAAATTGAGATGAAGACCAAAATTCCTACAATTAGAACCGCAATTAGGAGAAAGAAAACTGGGGAGTTCATGAGAAATTCTCCTTGGCAAATTGCAAGAGGTTTTTGTCACTACGGCGTGGGCCGATTAATTGTAAGCCGATTGGAAGTTCATCCTTATCGCGATTGATTGGAATGGCTAAGCTTGGTAAACCAGCGAGATTGATCGGTACACTCATCACATCTTCTAAGTACATGGCAACAGGGTCATTAACTTTTTCACCTAATTTGAAGGCCGGGGATGGTGAGACTGGCGTGAGGATGTAATCACATTTTGCAAAAGCTTCTTCGTAGGCCTTGATAATCAGCGTACGGACTTTTTGAGCCTTGAGGTAATACGCATCATAAAAACCACTACTTAGGACGAAGTTTCCGATCATGATACGGCGCTTGTTTTCAGACATGAAGCCGTCATTACGACTGAGACCGAAGACCTCTTCGATACTGTGAGCTTCAGTACTGCGATAGCCATAGCGAATACCATCATAGCGTGAAAGATTGGAGGCAACCTCTGCAGGCACTACGACATAATAGACGGCAAGCGCATATTTTAAAACCGGCATGGAGAGCTCAATAATTTCATGACCCTCGGCTTTCAGTTTTTCGATCTGAGTTTTGAAGCCTTCACGAATTTCTGGGGCTACGTTTTCGTTATCAAAATCTTTAATTACGCCGATACGTTTCTTCGTACCAGTTTCGACGGTAGTTTCATTGTAATAATCTGGCAAGGAAGTGAGATCTTTTTCATCCTGACCACTAGTAATCGACATCAGGAGATCCAAATCTTCCGGATTTTGAGTAAAGAAGCCAATTACATCGGTGCTGGAAGCCATGGCTACCACACCATAGCGCGAGATCGTACCGTAAGTTGGTTTCAAACCATAGACGCCGTTAAAGGAAGCTGGCTGACGAATCGAACCACCAGTATCGGTACCAGTAGCAAAAGGCACAATATCAAGAGCGACGGCAGCGGCGGAACCGCCAGAGGAGCCACCGGCGACACGCTCAAAATCCTTGGCGTTGTGGGTAGGACCGAAGAAAGAGTTTTCAGTCGAGGAGCCATGAGCAAAAGCGTCAAGATTGGTACGGCCGATCATAATGGCACCTTCAGCTTCGAGCTTGGCGACAGCAGTAGAGTCGATTGGTGAACGGAGATTGGAAAGAATCTTGGAAGCGGCAGTGGTATTTCCCTGCTTACTCAGGAAGTTATCCTTCAAAGCGTAAGGCACACCGGCGAGACGACCGACCTTTTCACCGTTTTGGATTTTTTGGTCGATTTCAGCGGCTTTTTTTAAGGCTTCTTCTTCATTCAGTGAAATAAAAATATTGTGGTCAGCGTATTTTTTGGCTTTCTCCAAAGCTTCCTTGACGAGAGAAACCGCGGAAGTATGTAAATCAGCAATTTTCATTAGAGAACCTTCTGTACTTTAATCATATTTTGAGCTTGATCAGGTGCAAGAGCGAGAAGTTGCTCGCGGGTAGCATCCTGAGGCTTAATTTCATCGGCACGCCAAACATTTTCCATTTCAAAAACCTGATAGGTCGGTTCGACGCCAGTAGTATCTAATTCATCAAGCTGAGAAATGTAACCCACGATATTAGTGACATCCTGCTGAAGAGCGGAAATTTCGGCATCCGTGAGCTGCAAATTGGACAGCTTGGCTAAGTGTAAAATATCATCGCGCGTATTATTCATAAGATATATTATACCATTTTTTTGATTAGGTTATTTTATAAAAATTAGTGTATATTTATAGTATGGATTACTTAGAAAGAGCAAAATTAATTAATAAGGTCATCGAAGATGGCCACGAAATCATCGATAGGATGCGTCCTTTCTCCAAACTTTCTGAATTGGAGAAACTTGAGCCAATCATTGATAAATATGCCGATTTTGTAGATGAAAATTTTGGTGAACCATCCGATGTTGATGATGAGAAGGAAAGTAGTCTAACTATGTCACTTTATGTGGCGCTAGATTGGAAGAGAAAATCACTTTACCCAGAGAACTTAGATTTCGAACCTACACAAATTCTAGCAAAAGATTTCATGGATGGCTTTATCGAAGAGCTTGATGGTGAGAGCTGGGTGTAAAAAATCGGCCAGTTAAGGCCGATTTTAGTAAGAAGATTAATGACCGGGACCAGTATAGTAATGATCGTTTTTATGTTTTTTACTATCCTCGATCCAATCTGGTTCATTGGGAAATCTGGTTTTATCATTTTTCCCATAATGATTATGATGATCATGAAAGTCCCTCTTACTTAGAAAGCCATCTGCAATAACAGTTTGCCCTTCTCGTTCATCAATTCCAATAGCAAATGTAACTTCATGATCGTCGCCAATAACACCCCATTCCCTTTTAGTCCAGTTCTTCTCTTTTCGATCGACATAGTTTTGGCTACCATGTTTTTCAAAAGCACCGCGACTATAAGTCTTATTTCCAGACTGGTCAAGTGCAACGTGTCCATGGCCGAAGCCATCACCAGAACCGAGACCGCCATGGTAGACTTGTGTAGTTCCATCTGCTTTCTTAACGATTTTAGCGTCTTGCCTATTAAGATAGCTAACTCCTGCCTTATCCAAAATACGCTCTCGCTCTTTTCGGTTATTTTCTTTAACCTCATTGAGTTTTCTTTGGCACGCATCCTTTAGGCGCTCAAATTCTGCTTGAGCAGAATCAAATTCAGCCCTGTAGGCGTCTCTTTCCGCCTTGGCACTTTTAAATTCAGCCCCAGCGGATTCATGCATCATTTTAGCATTATCGAAATTACTTTTAGCAGACTGAAATGAGTTGTTATGCGAGCTGGATGTTCGCCATTTAGCATTAGCCTTGGCATTATTGATTTCCTGAATAAGTCTTCCGACTTCAGCATTTAAGCTATCTCGCCGATTCTTATGTGCATGGCCTTCACTAGCATACATTGGAGCATCCGCCTTATTGCCATATTCGTAAGCCGCGCTAGCACTATCGAAACAATTTTTCATCATTTCATGCTCCATATCGGCTTCTCGGCGGATTTGATCAATCCTGGAACTATTTTCCTGACAAAGCCGATTAAAATCGGCCCAGATAGCATCCCTGCTATCTTTCGATTGCTGCATACTTTCGAATTCTCGATTCATCTCCTCTCGAGCAGCAACTCTTTGACCCCATGCTGATTGCATTCTGTCATATGCTTCATTTGCGCGATTTCTGGCATCGACATATTTCTGGAATGCGGCTTGCTTGCGCTCAAAAGCCTCCTGCTTGCGAGCAAATAAACTGTCCAATTCGGCACTTCTTGGCATACTTGTCACCAACCTTTCTTAAAGAACAAAGCTATGTTTTTAGCTTAACATAGAAACAAAAATATTCTACGATATTTTGTATAAAAAATCAAGTATTCCCCTGAGTTAACTTCTCGAAGTGTTGCACTTGAGGGATTAGAGTAGGAAAATAATGTTATATTTGTGATATGAATTATTTAGAAAGAGCTAAACTCATCAATCAAGTCATTGAGGATGGTCACATAATTATTGATAAAATGCGCTCTGCATCCTCTCTTTCCGAATTAGAGAAATTGGAACCAGATATTGAAAAATATGCTGATCTTATAGATGATAATTTTGGTGAACCATCTGATCTTGATGATGAGATGGTAAGCAGTTTAACTACCTCACTTTATGTGGCGTTAGATTGGAAAAGAAGCTCACTTTACCCAGAGAATTTAGATTACGAACCCACACAAGTGCTAGCAAAAGACTTCATGGATGGCTTCATTAAAGAACTTGATGGTGAAAGTTGGGTGTAGTTTTTTCTAAAATCTCTTAGGTCTATGGAATGGAATTAATTAATAGAGTAAGGGATTAAGCTAACTTATTCTTTAATTTTTGATAAGATTCCTGCATCATAGCTAAATATTTTTGTTTACTAGATGAATCTGGCTCGATAAATCCGTCACTAGATGCATTCATCATGAAAAAATCGGCATCCTTAGCCGGGTCTGGTAAAAGCAAAAATGGACTAGATTCGTAACTGAATTTCTCTTTCAAGCTCCACATTTCCTGCTCGAAATTGTTATAATCTTGCACCGAAAATTCAGAGGCTGGTTTTAAAAGATATTTTTCGTAGAGTTTTAGAATTTCCTGGTATATTTGATTATCCATACTAATATTCATACTAACACGGAAAAATTCAAAAATTCCCCACTAAGCGATTCGTGCTAATGAAAAAACATACTCAAAATTGTCAAATTTTTTAGAGCTAAAGAAATAATCATGATTACACTTGAATCTATCGAGAATCGTAATTCCTAATTCATTAGCAAAAATCCTCTCTTCTGCGTCCATATCATCAAATTGATAATCTCTACAAATCAAAATATAATTGTCGCCAATAGTATTTTTTAATTTATAAATCTTACAATCAGGTTCGAAATCAATGATATCAACAAAAGTCAGCTTTTCGTCAAAATTAAAAGAGTTTACAATTTTTTCTACTTCTGCTTTATCTAAAATTATCATATCCGTATTATAAAGCAATTTATTACCTACTTAATAACACTACAAGTCAAAATTAAGAAAACTACCTTTTGGGTAGTTTTCTTAATCTAATCAAGCTAAGGATTTTTCCTTAACTTATATTTTCCCTAGTTGCGACGAAGTTGTTTTTTTAGAGGAGTTTCCCCTAGTCGCGGCGGAGTTGTTTTTCGGAGATAACTTCCCTAGTCGCGGCGGAGTTGTTTTTCGGAGATAATGCGCTTACTGCTGATATAAGTCAGGAGGAAGTAACCACCATAAATCAGCACGATCATAGAGGCGGTCATCGGGATCGAGGCAAGGAGTCCGTCAGAGCCGAACGATTCGATAATGCTCGAGGCAAACATAATCCCAAAAATGGAGTGAATGATGCCAATGAGTAATGGCGCAAGGAAGAAAATCGCGATTTGAACGAAGAGTGCACGGTTTAACATTTTGTTACTGGCGCCGAGACGACGTAAGGCAGCATATTTTTCAGTATTATCGGAAGATTCAGAAAGTTGCTTAAGGGCTAGAATTGCGGCAGAGGAAATGAGGAAGATGATACCGAGATAAAAGCCGACAAAAGTGGCAATAGCTTGCATGCCAGCCGAACCGGTTTTCACCAATAATTTGGTGTAGAAATTAATAGAAACACCACTTGGACGATCATCCTGCTTAGCGGAGCTTTTTGTTTCCTGTGTAGTATCTTCAGATGAACTAACCGCATTAACGGACACATCACCGAGTTCAAAAGCCTTGCGCAAATCTTCATCAATCTGTTCAGCGGTACGGGAACTACTGAGATTGTAGTTCATTAACAAGGCTTGGGTGCCGATTGGCTGATCAGTGATTACATTGTCAGGCACGACAAGAATGCCAGTATTAGACTTAAAACCAGATGAGATAATGAAGCCTTCTTGGTGTTTTTTGGCGACTGGATTGAGGGTAAAGTTACGATACTTAATTTGGGTATTACCTGCAAGAGTTTTGTCGAGAATTTCCGCCATAGTCTTAAAGTCGGCCAGGAACTGATATTGATCATCTTTCAGGTGAATTTCATCACGATGATAAAGTTTAGCGAGTTTATTATAATCAGAGACGCGAATCATCGGCACAGTAGTTTTCGACATGAAGGCTTGCACGGTCCCCGTCATAACGCCTGACGGTAAAATTTGGCCATAAATGAAACTACTATCGGCATAAACATTCAGCTCAACATGATCTTTAATATCTTTCGCAAGGTCTGGATTTCGATCAATCAAATTTTGATAGAGGGATTTTTTCATGTAGGCCTGGGAAGTGGCGAGAGCAGCTTTTTCCTGATCTTTAGACATTTGAGATAAATAGCCAACACTACTATTTGAACCGTAAACCGCGAGATAATCAGTCAGTTCGGTCATTGCGTCGACTGGCGTATTGTAAGCTAGTTCTCTTTTCATCGATTCATTGATCGAAAAACAGAGTGAAAGAATACTAATCGTGAGGAACAATAAGAGACTTATCAAGGACATAGAGATCACGGCGGTATTCACCTTGCTGGAAATTTGGCGGAAGACGAAGGAATTCAGCCCCTTGAAGTAAAACTTTTTGCTGCGAGTGACAATTTCCATAATCAAACCAGAAAGCGACCAGAAGATTAGGAAGGTGGCAACTACGCCAGCAATAACCGGCCAAAGAAGATTATAGACGCGGTCCATAAGAGAGATTTTGTCATTATTCACCCACCAATAAGCATAACCAAGTACGGAAGCAGAAACCAAGAAGACAATGGCGCGAAGCAGCGGGTTTTTCAGGAAGGCTTTTTCGGATTTCTTACTCCCCTGGAGTAGTTCAATAATCTTCAGACGACCGACAATGATGGTATTGAAGAAAATCACAATGAGGTAGATGAGGCCGAAGTAAAGAATAGTATCGAAGAAGGCTTTTTCGGAAAAGACAAAAGTAAATTTATCCATATTAGCTTCGAAAAGCTTGGCAATCAATACACTAATTAGCTGCGAAGCGCCGATGCCAAGTAAAAGTCCCACGCCGAGGGAGATTACACCAATCATCAAGGTTTCAAAGAAGAGGAGACGCGAGATTTTACGCTTACTCATACCGAGCGTGAGATAGATGGCGAATTCTTTATTACGACGCTTGATTAGGAAGCGGGAGGCGTAGATAATTAAAGCACCGAGAATAAAGACCACGAGAACACTCATACCAGAAAGAATTTTCGCGAGCAAATCGACGATGAGTTTGCGAGAGTTATTTAATTCAAGCACAGCCGCCTGAGAGCCGACAGAATTAAAGACATAAAAGAGCGTAACACCGAGCACTAACGTAAAGAAATAAATCGCATAATCCTTGATGCTGCGCGTAATATTTCGAAACGAAAGCTTAAATAACATCAGCGTCACCTCCACCTAGGGTAGACATCACACGGATGATTTCATCGAAGAACTCCTTGCGAGTCTTATTTTCGCGGTGAATTTCATCGTAAATTTGGCCATCCTTAATGAAAATAATGCGGGTAGCAAAGCTGGCCGAGAAAGCATCGTGAGTAACCATCAGAATAGTAGCCTGGAGCTCTTGATTCAAATAATCGAAACGTTCGAGGAGAAGCTTAGAAGACTTCGAATCAAGCGCACCAGTAGGCTCATCGGCGAGAATTAATTTCGGATTAGTGATGATAGCGCGAGCGGAAGCTACGCGTTGTTTTTGACCACCAGAAAGTTGATATGGGAACTTTTGTAAAATAGCTTCGATGTCGAGATTTTTAGCGACAGCTTTAACTTTTTCATCAATTTCTGAAGCTTTGACATTCTGAATCGAGAGTGCCAACGCGATATTTTCGTAAGCGGTAAGATTATCAAGGAGATTAAAATCCTGAAAGATAAAACCGAGTGATTCGCGACGGAAGCGGTTAAGTTTCTCGCCTTTGAGTTTCGTGATATCGGTACCGTCGACAAGAATTTGACCAGAGGTCGGACGGTCGATCGTGGAAATCAGGTTTAATGTAGTACTCTTACCAGAGCCGGAGGCGCCCATGATTGCGAGAAATTCGCCTTTCTTCACGGAGAAAGAAAGATTATCGACGGCCTTCGTGAGGCTATTTCCCTTGCCGAAAGTCTTAGTAACTTTTTCAACAGAGAGAATTTTATTTGTATTAGCCATTTACCTCCTAACAAATAAATTAAATGTGACTTATTTTATTTTAGCATAAAAGTGATATTATCGAATTACGATGAATGAATTTGATGAAATTACGGAACAATTAATGCAAGATCCGAGAAATACTTCTTATACCGAGCGCGGAGTGGGGCCGATTTATCAATTGAGCAATAAGGCAGAAATATTAATCATCGGTCAGGCGCCTGGCCGAAAGGTAGAAGAGAGCGGGGTGCCGTTCGCGGACAAATCAGGCGAAAAATTGCGCGAATGGATGGGGGTGAGTGAGAAAGAATTTTACTCTGAGAAAATTACAATTTTACCGATGGATTTTTATTACCCGGGCAAAGGCAAAACCGGTGACCTACCACCACGAAAATTTATTGCCGAAGAATACCATCCGGCAATCTTAAAACTAATGCCGAACATCAAGCTGACAATTTTGATTGGGCAATATGCGATGAAGTATTACCTCGGCTCCAAAGCTCAGGAAAATTTGACCGAGACGGTACGCGCATTTCAAGATTATCTGCCCAAATATTTTCCAATCGTCCACCCCAGCCCACTCAATTTCCGCTGGCAGGCGAAGAATCCTTGGTTCGAAAAAGAAGTGGTACCAGTATTACAAGAGCGCGTAAGGAAGATTCTGAAATAATTTTAGCTATTTTCGGCGTCTTTGATTTTTTGAATCATATCACGAAGTTTGGCGGCCTGCTCGAATTCGAGATTGGCGGCGGCGAGTTGCATTTGTTCAGAAAGCTCCTTCATCAGTGACGGAAGCTCGGTTTTTGGTACTTTCTTAAGGTCTAATTTATCTTCCTTGGCCTTTTCTGGAATAATCGCACGGAGGCCCAACGAGATTTCTTTCTTAATAGAGGTCGGAGTGATACCATGTTCACGATTATAGGCTTGCTGGATTTCACGGCGACGATTGGTTTCGGAAATTGCCCGCTCCATACTTTCGGTAATATTATCGGCATACATAATGACGTGGCCTTCGACATGACGCGCCGCACGACCAATGGTCTGAATAAGCGCTGACTCAGAACGCAAGAAACCTTCTTTATCAGCATCGAGAATTGCCACGAGCGAAACTTCTGGTAGATCCAAACCTTCACGCAGTAAATTAATACCGACCAAGACATCGTAGACTCCCGAGCGCAAATCGCGCAAGATATCACCACGCTCCAAGGTGTCGATGTCGGAATGAATATAAGCCGTTTTAATCTTGTGGTCCTTCAAGTGGTCAGTCAAATCCTCCGCCATGCGTTTAGTCAAAGTCGTGACGATGACGCGTTGATTTTTGGCGATACGAGCCTCAATCTCACTCATTAAATCATCAATCTGACCTTCACTCGGTCGAACTTCAATTTCTGGATCAAGGAGTCCGGTCGGGCGAATCACTTGCTCGGCTGGCTTAGGAGAAACTTCTAGTTCATACTTGCCAGGAGTCGCAGAAACATAAACCGCACGGCGAATATGAGTTTCAAATTCATCAAAGGTTAGAGGACGATTATCGAGGGCGCTCGGTAAGCGGAAACCATATTCCACCAGAGTGGATTTTCTAGCGTGGTCACCATTATACATCCCGCGTACCTGCGGCAAAGTCATATGCGATTCGTCGACTAATAAGAGAAAATCGTCTGGGAAAAAATCGAGCAAAGTCGCTGGTGGTTCTCCAGCCTTACGGCCATCTAGATGGCGAGAATAGTTTTCAATTCCCTTCACGAAGCCAGTTTCTTTCAACATTTCGAGATCATATTTGGTGCGCTGAGAAATACGTTGCGCTTCTAGATATTTATGGTTAGCCTCGAAATATTTTAGACGTTCGTCAAATTCAGCCTGAATTAAATCAATGGCGCGGTCAAGTTGATCTTTCGGGGTAGCGTAGTGAGTATTCGGGAAGATGAAAACTTGATCTGGTTTTTCACGTACTTCAGCGGTGAGCGGATCAATAATTTTAACCTCTTCGAGTTCATCAAAAGCAAACTCAAAACGATAAGCAATTTCACCGGAGGCTGGAAAGAGGTCGATGGTATCGCCTTTAACCCGGAAATTACCACGTTCAAAAGCCAGGTCATTACGGTGATATTGCATGGCGATGAGATAAATCATCAGGTTAGTTTGGTTGAGCTTGGCGACTGGTAGAGTATTTTTCGAAACTACCTGCCAAGTATGGCCGGCTTTCTCGAGATGTAGAGACATTTCGGTGTAATGATCCGGCGAACCGATACCGTAAATACAAGAGACTGAAGCGACGATAATCGTATCTTTACGCGTGAGTAATGAAACCGTGGCGGCGTGACGTAGACGGTCAATCTCATCGTTAATGGCCGAATCTTTTTCAATATAGGTATCGGTGCTGGCGATATAAGCTTCTGGCTGATAGTAATCGAAGTAAGAAACAAAATAGTGTACCTCATTCTCGGGGAAAAATTCACGGAACTCGGAATAAAGCTGGGCAGCGAGGGTTTTATTATGGGCAAGAATCAGAGTCGGCTTTTGAACATTAGCAATGAGGTTCGCCATAGTAAAAGTCTTACCAGAACCCGTAACGCCAAGCAAAGTCTGCTCACGGATCCCCATCTTGAGACCACGCGTGAGCTGAGCAATAGCCGCCGGCTGATCACCGGTGGGCTGAAATTTACTATGTAGGCGAAACTCTGGCATACTTATATATTATACAATTTTTGAGCTGATTGCGCAAAATTGCGCCTGAGTTTAGTTTGATCGAACAAGAAATACCAAATTTGCCCTGGTCGCAAGTTTATATTATCGGTAATTATCAAAATCAGACCCTTATCGTAAAATACACCCACGCTTCAGACAATCTTCCGGGCGGAGGAGTAAAACCAAACGAATCCATCTTTCAAGCTATTAATCGTGAAGCGAAAGAAGCGTTAAATAACCATATCCATCACGGAGAGATTGGGGATTTTCTCATAAATCAGACCAGACATCTTGTATAAATAATTTATTCGGGCACTAAGTTTTGCGCGTAAAGTATCCCTGCACTCCCGGTCGATCCACGCGGAGCCAGGATTTATCGGCTGCAGAAGGATAGGTAAGATAAGAACCGTTTCCCCCACGGAGCTTCTTACGGCCTTTAAACATTCCCTGAGGCGATCCAAGGTTAGCGGTATTAAAATCATTATTTACATAAATTGTTTCTAGTTTATCCTCAGATGATAAACACCGCTCATTAAGAGCAAACATATCATTCACATGTGTTACCTTCGAGGTATCGAAGTTGGAGAGATCAAGCGTGGTAAGATTGGTCATACACAAAAACATACCACTCATATCTGTCACCTTAGAGGTATCGAAATTGGAGAGATCTAGTGAAGTGAGACTAGCCACGCGAAAAAACATATGCCACATCCACGTTACCTTAGAGGTATCGAAGCTGGAGAGATTGAGAGTAGTGAGACTATACATGTCATAAAACATATAGCCCATACTCGTCACCTTCGAGGTATCGAAGTTGGAGAGATCGAGAGTAGTGAGGGCAAACACGCCATCAAACATATGGCTCATTCTCGTCACCTTGGAGGTATCGAAGCTGGAGAGATTGAGAGTAGTGAGATGACGCATGCCAGAAAACATACCGTCCATATCCGTCACCTGGGAGGTATTGAAGCTGGAGAGATTAAGGGTAGTGAGATTACGCATACCATTGAACATATTACTCATATTAGTCACCTTGGAGGTATCGAAGTTAGAGAGATTAAGGGAAGTGAGGTTAGGCATATCATAAAACATCTGGTCCATATTCGTCACCTTGGAAGTATTGAAGTTGGAAAGATCGAGCGAAGTAAGCTCATGCATGCCATAAAACATATAGTACATACTCGTCACCTTGGAGGTATCGAAGTTAGAGAGATCCATATCTAAGATTTTTTTGGTTTCGTATTCATCAGGTTTTGAATAGAACATCTTATTACTATCCATATTTAAATAAACTTTCTCTGGTTCAGCATAATAATAAGCTGTTTTATCTATAAAATTACGCCAAAGTTTAATTTCATAATCAGACTCTTCATCTTCAATATTTACTACATCCACGAAAGTAGCTGGTGGCGCTACAGGACTTTTCTTAAAGTGCTCGATTCTATTCGTCGCGGTTTCCAAGGCTTTTAGTTTTGTATTAAAATCAGGCCCCTCTGTCATAATAGCTATTGGCGTATATGGATTCGAAACAAAAGATAAAATTAATTTGTTTGTATAATTCCCTGATTCCAAATTATCTGTTAGTTTCATGCCAATACTTAGTTGATTCGATTCGTTGCCGTTGGTCTTTCCGGCAGTCTGTAAGATTTGTGCTGGGGTAGAGAGAGCCGGAATTGGTGCATAGTTTGAAGACGCCCCAAACTTATAGCCCCAAGTATTATTAGAAAAACCTCCCAGTGGCCCAGCGGAAGAGATCGAATTGATTTTCGCACCAGCGGTAGAAGTTGCATTGATTAGTGCAGTGTTTTCAGTTTCGGAACTTAATGTTGCTGTATAGCCAGTCTTATTATTTGTATTTACCGTAAGGTTTAAGGGAATTTCTGTAGTTTTATTCGTGGAATTTATCACTTGGTTGCCGTTCACCTGTAGGTTCACTTGATCTACCGAAGCCGAAAGTGTCGGAGTATGCGAAGCAAACGTATTATTACTAGAGGCTAAATTAGAAAAAGAAATTAAACCTAAAAACAATATAAAAATCTTTAATTCTCTATTAAACCCCCCCCCCCCCCATGAGGTTTACTTGAGTTAGTTTTTTGCCG
>CALIJO010000011.1 GCA_938017655.1 uncultured Candidatus Saccharibacteria bacterium | reverse complement strand
AACTGGAATTTCTAGTGTAGGAGTGAAATCCGTAGATATTAGAAGGAACACCGATAGCGTAGGCAGGTTACTGGGACAGTTCTGACACTAAGGCACGAAAGCGTAGGGAGCAAACGGGATTAGATACCCCGGTAGTCTACGCCGTAAACGATGGATACTAGCAGTTTTGGGTATCGACCCCCGGAGTTGCGAAGCTAACGCGTTAAGTATCCCACCTGTGTAGTACGATCGCAAGATTAAAACATAAAGGAATTGACGGGGACCCGCACAAGCGGTGGATTATGTTCTTTAATTCGATGATAACCGAAGAACCTTACCAGGGCTTGACATCCAGGGAAGGTCTGCGAAAGTAGACTGTGCCTTTTGGAACCCTGTGACAGGTGATGCATGGCCGTCGTCAGCTCGTGTCGTGAGATGTTAGGTTAAGTCCTTCAACGAGCGCAACCCTTGTGAATAGTTGTATTTTTCTATTCAGACTGCCCCGGTAACGGGGAGGAAGGAGGGGATGATGTCAGGTCAGTATTTCCCTTACGCCTTGGGCTAGAATCGCGCTACAATGGCCGGTACAATGCGAAGCGAAGCAGTGATGTGAAGCAAATCGCACCAAAGCCGGTCCCAGTTCGGATAAAAGGCTGAAACTCGCCTTTTTGAAGTCGGAATCGCTAGTAATCGCAGATCAGCATGTTGCGGTGAATACGTTCCCGGGTCTTGTACACACCGCCCGTCAAACCATGAGAGTCACCAACACCCGAAGTCCGCCTCGGCGGCCTAAGGTGGGGGAGATGATTGGGGTTAAGTCGTAACAAGGCATCGGTACGAGAACGTGTCGATGGATTACCTCCTTTCTAGAGAAGGATTTGATGAGCATTAAACTAAGGTTTAATGTATCTAGGTCGGTCGTAATTGTGTTTATAAGCTTAAGACACAATATAGCTTACGTAAGTAAGATACGATTTACAGCTTACTAAAACAGACGATGAATTGCACAGCTGAGTTGTTAAGGAAAATCCCCGAAAAGGGGATTTTTTGTTGGTTTTTATGTTATACTTCCGGTATGAACAGAGACGCTTTATTAAGACTTGAGAAATTGGTTTTTGAATTTTATTGGAAGAGAAAGGCACTGGCTACTCCTTTTATGGCGGGGGTTATGGGAGTATTGATTGGATTAAAGCCGACCACCTTGCAGGTTAATGATGAATTTGATGGTAAGAAATTATTGGACAATGAAATAATACCAAAAATTTTGGATGAACTTGGACTGGTTTTGGCTAAGGGGAGACTAAGAAGAGCTCAGATGGCGAAATATGAGTATCTATATGTGGGAAAAACAAAAGAATTGTGTGAAGATTTGCAGGGATGGTATGAGAAATTTTCAAATAGTATTTCGGATGAGGGCAAAATTTTAGATAGGAGGGTGTGGATTGAGGCGAATAATCAAATTGGTGAGCTACTTGGCTATCCTAAAACTGCCACAGCTGAATACATAAGAAGACAGGTTGAGGGGTTAGACATGGACGACAATTATATGATGAGACTTGGGAGGAATAATTATTATATACATAGTGAAAAATTTGAGGAAGAGGAGTTTAGAGAATACGATTTGCCGTTGAACCTAGCGATTAAAGAATACTTACCCAAAACAGCAGAAATTATGCAGTCGAATCCTGAAAAAAGATGGTTAGAATAAGATTCTCATGGTAAAATATTAAGAGTTTAATGGAGAATAAATAAAAATGGGATTAATTTTTAGTGCATTTTTATTGTTGGTGGGATTTGTTCTACTGATTAAGGGTGCAGATGTGTTCGTCGATGGGTCAAGCGATACGGCGAGAAAATTTAAGGTGCCGAAGATGTTGATTGGTTTAACAATCGTTTCTTTTGGTACGAGTGCGCCGGAACTAGCGGTGAGTATTCAATCGATTTTGGTGGGGAAGGGCGATATTTTGCTCGGTAACGTGATTGGTAGTAATATTTTGAATATTTTACTGATTTTAGGGGTATCGGCAATGGTGGGAGCGCTTCATGTGAAGACGGCGACAGTGCGGAAAGAAATTCCAGTGTTAGTTTTGATGACTTTGGGATTTGCGGCGGTCTTGTCGGATAAATTGTTCGGACTATCAGAAAATTTGTTCACCAGACAGGATGGCGTAATTTTGCTATTATTCTTCGGAATTTTTATTTATTATCTCTTCGGTATGCTGAATCGCAAGTCGAATAGGGTGGAAGAGGAAGACGAGGGGGAGCCAGTAAATCTAGCTAAATCGATCGCGATGATTGTGTTTGGTTTACTCGCAGTGGTACTCGGTAGTGATTTAGTAGTGAGGGGAGCTTCGGATATTGCAGCGAATTTTGGGGTGAGTGAGAGATTAATTTCTTTAACTATTGTGGCGCTCGGAACCTCTCTTCCAGAGCTGGTAACTTCGGTGATTGCCACGAAAAAAGGGGAATACGACATTGCGATTGGTAATATCGTGGGGTCAAATATTTTTAATATCGGTATTGTGGCAGGATTGCCGGTGGCGATTCTTGGTGGAGTGGCAGGAGGTGCTTTTTCAATTGTAGACGTGGTAGCGCTAGTGATTTCACCGATCGTACTATTTATTTTTGCGAAGAATGATCAGAAAATTAGTTTCAAAGAAGGTTTGGCGTTTTTGGTCCTGTTCGTGGTCTATTATGGATACGTAATTGTAAGTAGTTTGGCTTAAATTAAATTGATAAAATTGTGAAATCTTGGGGCATAAGTAGCTTCAGATAAAATAAACGAATAGAATAATCGTGAAATTGTGTGGCGTAAGCAGCTTCAGATAAAAAACGAATTAAATTCTGGGGAATCAAAGCACCTTGTAATAGAGGTGCTTTTTGACAACTTAAGTATTTTTTGGTAAAATGAAGGTGTCTTTTTGTGGACTGTGAACAAAGAGAGAAGTGTAGCGCAGTGGTTATTTAAAAGGAGGGTTTTATGTTAGATGCGAAGTTTGTGGATGAAAGAACGGGGAAAGAGTTTAACTTAGCACATGATGGTCGTAATTATCGAGGTCGTTCTTATGAATTTAGGACAGAGCGATGCGTGAAAAAAGAAGACTTTTTTGCATCTTTTTGTGATGATGAGAAGAAAATACCAATTCTTCTGCAGTTAAGCTCTAAGAAGCGAGATTTTCAAATTATGTTAGAACAGATAGATTCTGTTGTGGGAATTAGAAGCTCGATGAATTTAGAACTTTCGGGAAAGGCAAGAACGGTGAGTGGTGATTTCTGTTATTTTACTGCGCATTACGATTATGATATGCACCGAGGTGAAATTAATATAATGATGCCGTATGGAGCAGCAAAGTTGGAACTATCTCATCGTCAGTCGGTGGCACTTCATCAAGATGCGACAAAAATAACTAAGGCTATCCCTGTAGATAAGCTGTTTAACTTCTTTATGAGGGAGAGGACAGATTCGCGAGCAAAAGAGCAAATTTTGTTGTATACAGAGGATAATAAGTGCCTGCTCCTGAAAAGTGTTTTAATGCTAAGAAAGCTTGAAACTAAGAGCGGGAAGAGGAAGCTTCAAATGGAAGCAGAAGCTCAAATCAATTTCAGGGATAAAGTTCTGAGATTTATGATTTAAGGGGCACTGAGTCTGTAGTTCAGATTTTTAATTTAATTTCTAGTTTAATTTCGATTTTTAGGTTATTTGACAGACTTTAAAGTGATTTTTCTAAGGGATTGGGTGAGGCGTGAAAGGATTAACATAAAACAATTCCGGAGGCTGGACTTTCCAGCCTTTTTCTTGGTTTTTATAAAATTGAAACTTAAAAATAGGCTATAATAGAGGTAATGAATATTTTGGAAAGTGAAAATTTGAGTAAAATTCTGAGCAATGAACTTGTAGGCGATGAGATTTTGGACACGAAGATGGATACCCGGAATTTACTCGTAGGTGATGAGATTTTGGACGCGAAGATGGACACCAGGAATTTGGTAGATGAATACAAGGGGCTGTCAAATGAAGAGGTAAAAGAGAGACTGGCAGAAAAACGAAATAGCCTGGAGATTGCGATCGAAAATGTTGATCACGATTTTAATGCGGGAACAATTGTGCGCTCGGCGAATAACTTTAATGTAAGTAAGGTGCATATTGTGGGGCGACGAAAATACAACCGCCGGGGTGCGATGTGTACAGATAAATATTTGGAAATCGTATATTGGCCATCGATGGAAGATTTTATGGCGGATCAAAGGGCGCGTAAAAGGGAAGTGGTGGCAATTGAAAACAACGTGGAACGTGCCAAACCTTTGGGTCTGAAACGCTTTGAGAGCCATTCTACGCTAGTTTTCGGTAGTGAGGGTAATGGAATTAGTCTAGAATTGGTAAATGCGGCAGATGACGTGCGATATATCGAGTCTTTTGGTTCGACTAGATCAGTAAATGTGGGGGTGGCGGCGGGCATTGCGATGTACGAATGGGTGCGGCAAAATGTAATAAATGCTTAAAATGAAAACGCCGAGTGGGGCGTTTTTTTGATTGGAGAAAGAAAAACGCCATTTTGGCGTTTTTTGATGAAGTAAGTGTGATTTTTGCTTTTAGGTGTTTTAGCGCTTAAAAACTGCTTGCACGAAGAGGGTAAGGAGAAAAATGTGGAGATTCGACATTACGATAAGCCCAAGCAGGATGGCGATAAGGCCCCAAAATTTGACGCGTTCATAAGAAGAAATGCCGTTTAAGAAACTGGTGGAGATCTCGTGGTACTTAGCGACCATAATGCCGCCGATAGCAACGATAATGAGGCCGATAAAAACCCAAGTAAAACTAAAATTCCAATTCATATATTATATATTATAACAGAATTAGCTGGGATTTTGTTGCATTTTTAAGTTTTATGGGGTAAAATAAGTGATATTGGGGATATAGCTCAGCTGGTTAGAGCGCGTCACTGATAATGACGAGGTCTGTGGTTCAAGTCCACATATCCCCACCAAATTAGAAATGATAAATCAAGTGTTCGGCGTAAGGTCGTTTTTTTGTGTTTGAATTTTGCGTTTGAAGCAAATAATGGTTAAAGGCCAGTGGTCAAAAAAGAATGATTAATAGGGGAGGATAGATGATTTTTTGCTATAAAAAATTAGGGTAAGGAAAATTAAAAGATAAAAAAAGACCCGCGAGGGTATTTTTGGTGGAGTGTTCAGCGGGGGGACGCTAAACACCCCATGTATGGTGGAGCAACAGGGATTCAAACCCTGGACCTCTGCCTTGCAAAGGCAGCGCTCTAATCAGCTGAGCTATTGCCCCATACGCAAGAATTTTAGCAAAAAGCGAGTGAAAAGTCAATAAAATTAGGGAGACTCGAAGAGGTGGGAGAGTGGAACGTAAGTTATTAGGAAGATTTTACAGAGAGAATATATCATGAGACGGACATTGTAAATAAGAAGTATATCATGGGGCGGATATTGAGTCTAAGGGAAGAATAAATATTATGACATATTTTTTAACTTTAGCGTATTGACAAACTGCTTCTGTTATTATATAATGCTAGTTATTAACCTTTGAGCGGGAGGCTTAAGGTAAATAAGAGAATTAAAAAAATGGTGGGCAGAAGGATTTTAAATGGCTGGAACTAAAGCTGGTGGTTTGAAAGCTGCTGCAACAAATCGCGCAAAATATGGTAAGGAGTTTTACGCTCGCATTGGTCAAAAAGGTGGACGCTTAGGTCGTACCGGTGGCTTTGCAGCTAACCCTGCTCTTGCGAAAATTGCTGGTGCTAAAGGTGGTCGTTTGTCAAAACGCGGTCCTGCAAAAGCAAAAACTGTAACTGAATAATTTATTTATTCACCTAGAATTAAGAAAAATAAATCTGCTTCGGCGGATTTATTTTTTGTGTAACTAAAATCTAAATGGTGGGGAATTGATCAAAATAAGTGATCACAATGCGGGCAATGCCAGTGGCCGTGATCATCTTGAAAGCGTGTGAGAGTACATTTTTTACAGAGAGACTGAGTATGAAGCCAATCGCGGTAGGTGTCAAGATGAGCTTCGGCGTATTCGGGGTCATAATTTAAGTATTCAATATCTTGAAAGTGCTGGTGTTTCTCAATAAGGGCTGCGGCGGTTTGCCAGGCTTCAGATTCGAGCTTAAGGCGATCGATCGCGGTGTTATAATTTTGGTGTTCATTAAGAGCATGGCCGAGTTCGTGGAGGGCTTGAAGAGCAAAATCAGCAAAAGGCGTGTCGTCAAGGAGAGCGGATTGATCGAGATTAATCATCTTAGGATAACGAAAAGAGAAACGAGATTTGAGGTGAAAATGATAATCGGGATACTGGGAGCGCAAAAAATCGAGAAATTGCTGTTTTTGATGGAAAACCTCGCTAGGGAAAGAACTTTTTTGATGAGCAACCTCGCTTTTCATAAAGTTATTGTAGTTTGAGTGAAGAAAAAAAGAAAGCAGAAGCAGAGAAAACTAAAGGCATAAAAGATAGGAGGTGGACGATAGAGACGGAGAGGAATGAAAGTGGGGCTTGGAAGACTAGAGGTAGAGACTGGTAACACTTTACAAACAGAGGTGATTTTGATATATTAAGGAATAGATTCGGGTTCGTTCAAGTGATTTTTTGTGAAAGAAAATCAGCTGAACGGGCCTGAAGGAAGGAAAAATATAAGAATGGCTGATGCCAAAAAAGTAACAATGGATGAATTGCTAGCTAATGCTGGCGACTCTATCAAAAAAGCAGCAACTGGAGATGTAGTTTCCGGAACTGTTTTGTCAGTAAAAAAGCACGAAATCTTAATTGATCTCGGTGCACAAGGCGTAGGTTTGGTGCCTCGTCGCGAAGCTTCTTTCGCACGTAACCTCGAAGAAGGTGCAGAAGTTACCGCTTCTGTGATCGATTCTGAGATGGAAGACGGCATGGTGCTTCTTTCACTCCGCAAGGCTGTGAAGGATAAGGGTTGGGATGAAATCCAAGCCAAGCTCGATGCTTCTGAAATCGTGGAAGTTACCCCATTTGATGCAAACCGTGGTGGTCTTCTCGTAGAGTACGAAGGAATTCGTGGTTTCTTGCCAGTTTCACAACTTTCTGCTGAGCACTACCCACGCGTAGGTTCTGCTGATAAGGACGAAATTTTGCAGCGCCTTAACTCTCTTGTCGGTAAGGGAATCAAGGTTCGTATCCTTGATGCAAGCAAGAAAGATAACAAGCTGATCTTCTCTGAAAAAGAAGCTGTCAAAGATGGCCTCGCTGCTCGTTTTGCTGAACTCCACGTCGGTGATACTGTCGAAGGTGTAGTAACCGGTGTAGTAGACTTCGGTGTATTCGTAAACGTAGAAGGTATCGAAGGTTTGGTACACATCTCAGAAATCTCTTGGGAACGTGTAAACAATCCATCTGACTACGTAAAGGTTGGTGACACTATCAAGGCAAAAATTATTGCGATTGATAAGGAACGCCTCAGCCTCTCCATCAAGCAACTCGTGGCTGACCCATGGCTATCAGAAGTAGAAAACTTGAAGAAGGGTTCCAAGGTGGAAGGTACGGTTACTCGTATTACCCCATTTGGTGCTTTTGTTCAGATTTCTCCAGCTGTCGAAGCTTTGGTTCACGTTTCTGAACTTGGTGAAGGTAACGATGTCGATCCAGAAAAAATCTTTACCTTGAACGAACGCAAGAACTTCAAGGTTCTAGATATCGATCGTGAAGGTCGCAAGATCTCACTCTCTGTTGCAAAATAAGACAGAAGCTAAAAATAAGCCCCGCGAGGGCTTATTTTTTTGTGTGTAGATTCTGGGGATAATAATGGAGTGATTGATGTGTGGAATAAAATAAACTTGGGATTTTGATGTACGGAATTAAAATAAGCTCGGCGTTCGAGCTTATTTTTTGATTATTGATTTTCGTTTGGGTAGAAATTTTGGTCGAGGACTTGAACCTTAGTGACGTTGCCTTTGAGATTAAATTGAGAATTATCGAGATAAGTGAGATCACCCATATTAGCAGCGGTAGGATTGGCTTCTTTTAGCTGGTCGTAATCGACGAGAAATTCGACCACACTATGATCGTTTTTATGAATAGTGTGGGTAGCTGGATCGGTGTCATTATCGTCTTTTTGGTCGCCAATGACACAGCGCAAGGTGTTTTGATTTCCTTGATTATCAAGGGTAACTTCGATGAGTTGGCCGACTTTATCGGAGATGCCACTACCGACCGCAACGACAGGGTAGATATTTCCGCCCTCTTGGTAATAGGTGAGACCGGATTTTCCAACGTGAAAATTAGTATTTTCGTGAGTGAAATTATAATTCGGGGTAGTTTTATCGGTGATAGCTTTGTAGTCCATAAAAGATTTGAACTGACCGGCGCCGGCAGGGAAGTTAATTGTTCTTAAGAGAGTCTTTTCAGCGGTGTGAGTAAATTTCTCATCTTGTAGAGTAATAGTGGTGTGGCGTTCAGCTGGAGTAGCGAGATTGGTATTCAAGAAGGTGACATTGTTATTTTCTATAGTTTTTTCTGGAATGGTTAGATTATTATCGGGAGTAAATTCTTGCGCTTCATTATTCATATAATCTTCATAACCAGTGAAGGTGCGATCATAGTCGTTTTCTTCTTCATCTTCGAGAGGGATGCCGAGTTCTTCCATGTCTTTTTGGTGCTGCTCGATGGATTGATTAGGGATGTGGTTAGCTAATGCAGAAGCGCCTTTCATGGTAAGTCCTATACCAATTGCAAGCAGAGCAGCGCGACCAATGGTAGGGGCGGTCATGGTAGCTAGATGAGTAAGTCTTTCGCCAATAGTATTGAGAGCAGGCTCGTTTTCACGCTTTTTGTTAAGTTCAGATTGAGCTCGATGTTGGAGACGGCGCTCAGTATAGGCTTCGGTACGCATGAATTCTGGAATTTCGGGACCAGAATTTCTCAATCGTGCACGAAATTCGGAAATTTGATGAGACTCAGGATTAAGTTCGTGGTTAGATTGATTAAAATTTCTGCGTATTTCGTACTCCATAATGCTTATATTATATCGCAAAATAAGCTTAGCGGAATGCGGTAGTGGTTTTGCTAAGTCTTCTTGTGAATGTGTATTGGTTATTTAACAATGCATTTTGTTGCAAAGGCTCTGGACCTTAACGGATTTAAGCATAAACATTATTTCGTATGACTAAAAGTCGACCTTTTATACTATAATTAAAAAAGCGACTATGATTAAGAAGATCCAAAAAAATAATAAAAAACTTATACCCATTATTTTGATAATTTGTGCGCCGGCAATTATTTTTGTGGGTGGAGCATTGGTCTTAGGCTTTCAGCTAATAGGTGCGTTTAATACTACTTTTGGAGAGCCTGAGTTTTACGAAAAATCAGATAATCCGAAAGTTGAGCAAATTGTGGAACAATATTGTTCTGAACATCCAGAAGATTGTGCTAAGAACCGTAATAAGCAAGGCTTGCAAATGCTAGTTCGGTGTGCCGTAGAAAAGAACTCTGATTTGGAGTTTGAGGTTGTTCGCTATCTTGATTGGCGAACCGCTATTGCTAATCCAAGTTTTTATATAAATGCAGTTGCAAAGGACGGCACCAAGTTCTATGTCAACTTCGATGGTGGCGATAGACATACCGAATGTGAAAGTACTTACGATAAGAAAAGGGCGGCTAATGAATAATTTAAATCTTCCTCCTGTTAGCCCTGAGCAACAAAGCGAAACAAGTAAGAATATTGCTTGGGATAATCTGGCTAAATTATCCCAAACTGAAACTTGGGAGGAACATACTCAAAAAGCCAATAGTTTAACGCATAAAACCGTTTTTCTCATAGACGGCTATTGTAGCTGTGTTATTTATTCGGACAAAACAGTACGGCATAGAATTCGCTTGTAAACTTCACAAAAATACGCTCCTTTAATTGCTAATCCCCTCGAGAGAGGAGATTTTTACTGATTTAAAAAATACTTTTTGAGTGGATGGGTTGGTTTTTTCTGGGGGTTATAATCTTGGGTGTGAGTCATAATAGTGTTTTTCTAAAAGATCTAAAGTGGCAGGGTCTTTTTCATTAGAAAAAAATTTATTGAGCGCCTTTTTGAAATAGCGGTTATTCGGGTCGATTTCAGAAAAAAGAGTGAGGCAGGCGTGAAGTTTTTGGGTATTAATGGTGCCGAGAATATCATGGACATCAAAACCTTTTTTGGCAGCCTTCATGAGGACTTTGAGCGATTCTTCGAGGCGTGGTTTAAGAATAGGGTGCTCATAGTAGGCGACCGCTTCATGAAAACTACGAAGGCCAATGCGATTATTGAGTTCGTCCCAACCGTAACCTTTAAGCTGCGGAAAAATGAAGTTAATCCAATAAATATTAGACATGAATTTACGTTGTTTAATACTGTCAAGAAGACGTTCGTAAGTGGTGTCCTTAATTTTGCCATCATCGTGATAACGCGCAAAATTTTGATTTTTAAGAAAGCGCTCGAGCTCAATTTCTGGTTCGGGTTTAGGAGTGATTTTAGGAAAAAGACTGAAGAGAGGCTTGAAATCATTGGCAAATTTTTCATTTCGGGCCTCAATCAGAAGCTCATCGGCATAACGCCAAACATCGTCTTTTTCGCGGAAGTGACGAGAAGTGATAGTGGCGGTAATTTTTTCAAGATTTTTACGGCGAAGACGTTTGGGCACGGCTTTATAACCATCACTAAAATTATAACCACCACGGATTTCACTGGAGATGGTACCAGAAGCGAGATATCTTTTGACGAAACGGTCGAGATAGTTTTCGGGATGAGCGCGAAAATAGGCGACAGCATAAAGATCGGTGGGGCCTTGAGGAAGTTTAAGGATAGCAAAATGATATTCGATACCAGGCCATTTTTCGTAACGTTCCTTTAGCTGAAGCTCAGGGAAGAAGCGATGAATTTTTTCAACAGTTAGTTCGCGATCTTGACACCAGTAAGGACGTCGCCAACCACTGAAACGGGAGTAGCTGATATCTAGGTCGAGCGGGTAGAAACCGGTAAGCATCTCAAGGCGGTCGATAAATTCGGTTTGATTAATTTGAAAATTAATGGTGTTCGGAGTAAGTTCTTCGATTTTGAGTTGATAGCAAACTTCATCGTCATCCGGGAGATGGACGAAACGATTACCGGGGCCGTGAGCGGCTTTAAAAAGTTCTTTGGCGTTAAGCCCGCGTGGGTTTTTATCGGGAGTAATACTGACGTAAAGAATCAATTCATTATTGATGAGATAAATTTTTTCGAGGCCGTATTCGTCAAAGCTAAATTTTGAAACATTGTATTCACGAAGATAAAGCACCTCAAAGAGGTCAAGGAAGAGTTTGACGGTGTCTAGAGGCAAGTAGGACATTAAGGTTATTGTAGCACAGGAAATGTGTGAAGTATGTTTGGATGTTTGTGTATTTTGAAGAGGAGTTATCATATAGTTATCAGATAGTGTATAATCAAGTTAGATTAAGGGGTGTAAGTAGATAAAATTTTATTGAGTAAATGAAAGATAAAGGTGTTTGTGACGTATGTCAACTATAAATGAATTTAATAAATTTGAGCATGAGATTATTGAAATTTGTTCTAGGCAAAGAGTCGATTATGACAGAATAGATTTTTTGTTAAAAAATGGGGCTTCTGTTAATGCTTGCATAGTAACAAAATATAGTAGCGATGATATCGAGGAAGACCTATTATTGGTCGAGTGTTGGAGGAATGCTAACTTTTTATCAGACGACAATGAAAGAAAAATTGATGATGATTTTTATCTAAGATTATTAAAAATATTTATTGATAATGGATTAGATGTTGACAAGTATGTAAATGTTCTATTGAGCAATATTCAATATACTTATAATAATAAATATTATATTGAACTTGTAAAAGTTATTTTGAATAACTTAAGAGGTGGAAGAAAGTTAAATTTTGATGAATCTTTAGATGCAATTGGCTCAGAGGAGAGTTATCAAAATTGCTGTATGCAGGATCATGAATATGCTAATACCCTATCAACTATCTATGAGATGATAGAAAAATTTTCGGAGAAAGGCTTGGATCCTAATAAATATTACGGACATAATAGAATAATTGATCAAAAAATTAAGGATACTAAGATTTTTTGTAAAGATGTAAAAATTGATCAGCCTAGAAAGTTTATTTGTGACGAGATAGAGATTTTCATTGAGTGTGAATTTGATACATTGTGTATTATAAATAAATTTATTTTTGTAAATAATAATAAGATCGAATCCGATCATGAACCGCTAGCAGCAACTAACCGCATTAATAGTGAAAATTTTTTTGGTAATTCACTGAAAGAATATACTCAAAACGAAAAAATTATAAAAATAGAATTTAATGATCTGTCAATAAAATCTGCGCCAAAAACTACGATACATTGCACAGTGATTACCGTAAAACTTACGAATAATAAAATAATGAAAATTGGCACAGATGAAACTGCGAGCTTTATGAAAATAACATTAAAATAAATACTAGGGGGTATAAAAAAACAGGCCGTTAGGGCCTGATTTTTCATATGGATGACGATGCCGTTTGAATTTCAAGGTAAAATGAGCTATGCGGCACTCGCACAGATTAGAGTGATGAGTGTATCTAGGCTTTATGGCAATGCAATTGGACAAATTTCCAGGGCTGATTTTAAGGCTATCTGTAAAGGGTTTGATAACCTCTATCATTTTGACTTTCCTGTACCACTTGAATAAAAAATTTGCCCCAACCTTTCGGTTGGGGTGTGTGCGGCTAGGTGCCGAATATGTTTACATTATAGTAAAAAGTGGCCGCAAAAGCAATAGTTTTGAGGCTTCTTTGCGATATAATTAAAGTGTTTTAGAGTTTAATTTTGTAAAAGTATAATTTGGAAAAACTACCGACGGCCTTATGGACGGGGAATATAATAAGTGAAGGAAAAAAATGAAAGAGAATAAGAAAGACAAGAAAGACAAGGAGGTAGAAAAAATACAAAAGAATGGAAATAAGTGGAAGAAGTATTTTATCGGAATGTCTGCCCTCTCGGGTGTTTTGTTGATTATGGTCGCCGTTTTGGCAGCGCAGCCACCAAAAGTAGAGTATATCTATAAGTCATATCCGTCCAATAATACTACTGCTAGCGATAAGAGCAGCAATAGCTCAGCAACAAGCGAAGGTCCGTCTTCATATTCATCTGCGAGTTCCACAGATGCTTTAAATACTACTACATATGTATCTGGAGAAAAGACAGGAACTAGTAAAGTAGGAGCAACAATTGAAGTGGAGCAAATTATTAAACATTACCAAGGACATGATAGTTACTCCTTCTTATGTAAACTAAAAAGTGGATACGAATATGTTTTAGTCAAATTGAGTTTTAAGAATAATTCGGCGAATGCAATTAAAATGCATAGTTTTAATTTCTATCTCAAGGATAGTGATGGAATGATGGATTTCGCTAATCCACACGATAATTGTTACAATAGTGAAATGACTATATTCCCATTTGATAAGGAGATTACTGGTGGAGGAACTACAGTTAATGGCGTGATGATTTTTCCAGTTAGAAAAGGGATGACGGACAGTTTAACTCTTCTTTATGAAAAAGACGAGCTTAAAAAGCGAATAAGTATCGACCTTTAGACTACGTTCTCGCCTAACCTTGGTGAATATAAAAAACAGGCCTTTAGGGCCTGATTTTTATATGGCTCCCCCGGTCAGGCTAAGCTTTTGCAGGCAAAAGCTTTCCATAACTGCCTCGTTCGATATAAATAACATAAACGTTATTTATACGCTCACTTCGTTGTATGGTCGAACTACGTTCTCGCCTAACCGGTGGTAGATAGGGGAATAAAAATAATCCCGAAATATGGGATTATTCAATAACTTTGGCTCCCCCGGTCAGGCTCGAACTGACAACCTCGAAGTTAACAGCTTCTTGCTCCACCATTGAGCTACAGGGGATTGATTGTTCTTTAATTATAACGCAGATAATTCATTCTATCAAGAGACAATGTTATAATTTAATAAAGAAGAGATTGAGGTGTAATGTTCAGAGTTTCAGATTTGACGGTGGCAATTAGAAAAAATCAGCAGGTAGTGCTTCGGGGGGTGAATTTTGAGATTTTGCCGGGGGAAACTTTGGTACTAAAGGGGAAGAATGGTTCTGGCAAATCGACGCTTTTAGGAGCGATTATGGGGGATCCGAGATATGAAATTTTGAAGGGGGAAATTGAGTTTTTGGGGGAGAAAATTCAAAATTTAAGTGTAGAAAAACGAAGTCTTTTCGGGATGTTTTTGAGTTTTCAGACACCGCCGGAAGTTAATGGGGTTTCAACCACGGAGATTGTGCGAACTGGATTAGCGGAACGTGGTGAAAAAGTGCGGCTCGATGAGGTGCGTAATGGCTTGATGGCAAATCAGAAATTGTTGGGGTTTCCGATGTTTTTTATGGAGCGTGAATGTGGGGTGGGGATGTCGGGAGGAGAGAAGAAAAAGAATGAAATTTTACAAATGTTGGCTTTGAAGCCGAAATTTTGTATGTTGGATGAATTGGATTCAGGACTAGATTTGGAATCGGCGGGAAAAATTTCACAAATCTTAGCGGATTATCAGCAAGAAACTGGGGCGAGTTTTTTAATCACTTCACATAATCTGAGAATTCTGGAAAAATTAAAAGTAAATAGGGAAATAGAACTAATAGATGGAGAGCTTGTCGAGGCGAGAAAAGCGAATAGTGATGGGGGAGTGACACGGGCTTTGCCTAAAGGGGGGATAAGATGAAAAAAGAGATAGTGCGTCGGGCAGCGGAGGCGATTCATCGACAAAAAAGAGAGCCGGAGTGGGTACTTCGATGTAGGCTTCGGGGGGTGCGAGCTTGGCAAAAACAGAATCTAGGGAAGATGTTGCCAGGAGTAGAGGAACTAATTTCGCAGATTGATACAGGGGGGATCCGATTTTATAAGGAAGTGGATGATATTGAGGTGAAAACTTCTTGGGATGAGGTGCCGAGAGACATTCGAGAGACTTTCGAGGCTTTAGGAATTCCAGAGTCAGAAAAAGAGTGGCTGGCTGGCGTGGGTGCGCAGTTTGACTCGGAGGTGGTTTATCATCGAATGCGTGAAAAATTAGCGCAATTTGGGGTGGTGTTTTTGCCACTAGAGGAAGCAATTCTTTCTACGGAGAAGAGCCCGGAAGAAAATTTGGCGAAATATGGTGCGCCAGTGGGTGAAATCTTTTTGGCACATTTTATGAAATTAGTGCCAGAAGATGATCATAAATTTGCGGGTTTGCACGCGGCAATGTTTAGTGGCGGTTCGTTTATTTATGTGCCTAAGGGGGTGACGGCGGAGTTGCCGATTCAGAGTTATTATCGAATGAATGAGCCGGGAATTGGGCAATTTGAACATACTTTAATCGTGGTGGATGAGGGAAGCGAACTGCATTTTATTGAGGGATGCTCAGCGCCAAAATATGAGAAAAATAATTTGCATGTGGGTTCGGTGGAGATTTTTGTAAAAAAAGGGGCAAAAATGCGATTTTCGACGGTAGAAAGTTGGTCAAAAAATGTATTCAACTTAAATACTAAGAGAGCGCTTGTAGAGGCGGGTGGTGAAATGGAATGGGTTTCAGGTACTTTTGGCTCGAAAGTAACAATGCTGTATCCGACGACGATCCTAAAAGGAGAGGGGGCAAAAATGGAATATTTAGGGATGAGCTTGGCCTCGGGAGAGCAAATCTTGGACTCTGGAGCAAAGGTGATTTGTTTGGCGGATAATACCTCGGCAATGATTCGTAGTAAGTCGGTGGCGAAGAATGGGGGTGTGAGTATGACGAAAACTCTGGCGAAAGTAGGGAAGGGGGTGAAGGGGGTAAAGGCTTATATTGATTGCAAATCGTTGATTTTAGATAGTGAGTCACGGTCTTATGCGGAACCAGTGGTGGATGTAAAATCTGGGGAAGCAGAAGTGACCCACGAGGCTTCGGTAGGGAAGTTATCGGAAGAAATTTTATATTATTTGGCGACACGCGGAATTGGTGAAGAAAAGGCAAAAGAGATATTGATTCGAGGTTTTTCGGAAGAAATTACGAAAGCTTTGCCACTTGAATACGCGATGGAAATGAATAACTTAATTAAGTTAGAAATGCAGAATATGTAGTATGAATACAAAATTTAAGCATAAACGAAATAGACTGTAAATGTGTGCTAAATTTGAGTAAAAAATAGGCTAAGAATTGAATAAAAAAGTTAAGGATAAGCGAGATGTATATAGAAGAATTTGAGATATTTGAGAAAAACGAGTTGGACGCTACGCTACCTTTTGTGTATCTAGATAATGCCGCGACGATGCAAAGGATGACGGCTGGACTTTTGGCTGAACAAGAATTTTATACAAAGAAAAATGCGAATCCTTTGCGCGGAGTATATGAATTGTCGGAGCTTGCGACGGCGGAACTTTGGCAAGCACGTGAGATGACTGCTAAGTTTTTAGGTTGTGAGCCGCTAGAAGTGATTTTTGTGAAAAATGCGACGGAAGGGTTAAATTTGCTGGCTAATGGGATAGAGGGGTGGCTTGACGAGGACGGGGGTCATGAGGGGGAAATTTTGATAGATTTGGAATCTCACCATAGTAATTTGCTAGCTTTTTCTGAGCGTTACAGGGAAAAAGTGCGAATTGTGGAGGACCTAGTAGGTGAGGTGAAGCTGGAGCTAGAGCGTGCGAAGACTGGGGGAGTGGAGCCAAAAGTTAAGATTGTGGCGATGACGGGAATGAGTAATGTGACAGGGGTGGATCGTAGTGATATCGCGAAAGAATTGAGGAGGTTAGGCTTTCAAGGGCTAATTTTGATGGATGCGGCGCAATTAGTGGCACATAAGAAGATTGATGTGAAAGAATTAGGGGTGGATGGGTTAGTATTTTCTGGACACAAAATTGGGGCGCCAATGGGGGTGGGAGTAGTGTATTTGAGATATGATTTGATGAAGAAACTGAAGCCGCTAAATTATGGGGGTGAAATGGTGGAATCAGTGAAGCTTGCGGATGGAAAAGTGAAGATGAGTTTTGCGCCGGGGCCGAGTAAATTTGAAGGTGGGACGCTAAATATGGGGGCGATTGCTGGGCTTTCTGCTGTAGAAGAATTTTGGCTGAAACATTCGGAAATTTATGGTGTAGAAACTGGATTAACCGAGAGAATTCGCGAAGAATTAGAGAAGGATGAGAATATTGAATTATATTTTGCAGAAAATGGAATTATCAGCTTTAACGTAAAGGGAGTGCACGCACATGATGCGGCACAGATTTTGGCAGATTATGGTGTGATGGTGCGGGCGGGAATGATGTGCGCGGAGCCATTTTTAACAGAGAAGAAAATTGGAGCGGTGGTGCGAGCGAGTTTGGCTTTTTATAATACAAATATAGATGTTAAATATTTTTTAGCTTGCCTTAGGAGAGTGCGCGGAGTGATGGGGCTGGAGTAATTATCGGCGGGGTGGGATTGGAGTAATTGTTGGTGGGGAAGAATGTTGGCGGAAATGAATGAGATTTGGTGAAATTGGAGGAGATATTGATGCGAGAAATTCAGAGTAAATACAGGGAAGAATTACTGGAGCGAAATTTGAATCCGTTGAATTTTGAGCGAAAAATTGAGGCGAATTTAACCAAAACTTTGGTGAATCACAGTTGTGGGGATGAACTTGTGGTGAATTTAAAGATTAAGGATGGGGTAATTTTGGAAGGCAGTTTTTCAGGGGTGGGGTGTGCGATTTCGAAGGTCTCTGCGGATATGATGATTGATGCGATTCAGGGAAAAACTTTGGAAGAGGCGCGAGAACTGATGCAGGGATTCTTTGATTTAGTAATGGGGGTTTCGAGTGAAAAAGCGCAGAAAATTAGTGGTGAATTAGAAGTTTTTTCAATGATACAGAATATGCCGGCGAGAGTGAAATGTGCGAAACTGGCCTGGCGGGTTTTAGAAGAGGGAAAAGATTAGGATTTGGATTGGAAGGTTAATGGTTGTGACTGGGATAACGCTTGTGATCGGAATAATGATTTGCAATTGGGATAATGCTTGTGGTTGATAGAAAAAAGCGTTATAATGGGGTAAATTAGGAGATAATATGATTCGGGTGGATGAAAATTTTTTGAGAGAAACGGGACTAGGTGATCTTGATGAGATGCAAAGAACCGCTTTTATCGAAGAAGCACAGAGACTGTTAGAAAACCGTATCGGCGAAAAGTTAAGTGAAGGCTTGAGCTTGGAACAACTCGAAGAGTTTGACGGTATTATGAAAAAAGACAAAAATGTGATGATTAAAGCCTTGGCGAAACTAGGTGATTATCGCATAGACGAAGTTTACCAAAATCTCTTGAAGCGTTACGGCGTAACGGAGGGGACGGTAGATATTTTAAGTGAATATTTGAGTGTAAAATGGATTCAAACCAATCGTCCAAATTACGCAGAGGTTTCTCGTCAAGTATTTGAGGAATTGAAACAAGAAGTACGCGCTTCAAGTGAAGAAATTCGTAAATCGATGACTTTATAGATTAAAAATACTTTGAACACAAAATTTAAATCCCTCGAAAGAGGGATTTTTTGGTGGTAAAGTAGAATTTAAATCCCTTGAAAGAGGGATTTTTGGTGGTAGATTGGGGCAGAATGGGGGGATTGTTAATTTTGGGTTCTGGATTTTGGAAGCTTAGGGAGGTAGCGGATTATTTCAGATAGCCGTTGATGAAGGATTTGGCATCCATAGGCTTCTTGCTGGCGGGTTGAAGCTGATCGATAACGAGGAAATTACCATCTTGGCAAGGGAATGAAAGGGGGTTATTAGATTTTTCGGTTTCGATATGAGCTTTTAAAATAATACATTCGTGGTCGTAGATTTGAAGTTTGCTTTTAGGAAAGCCTTGGAAGGCGCGAATGCGATTGAGGGCCGCTGTGGCGCTAAGTTCGGATAAGGATAGGTTCGAGTCGGTTTTATCGAACTTAGTGGTGAAGGTGGCCTTCTCATCGTCTTGTAGGGTAGATTTTGGCAGGTGGTTTAGGTGTTCAATGAGCCAATTAGCACCAATCGTGGCGAGTTTTTGATAGATTTCAGATTTTTCGGGTAGGCTGGTCGAGAATTCTGAGGCCTTAACGGTGGTTTGATAGTAAATTGGTCCGGCATCCATGGCTTTAACCAGCTTCATAATAGAGACAGAAAAATCTTGATCGCCGTTCAAAATAGCAGATTCAATAGGTGAGGCTCCACGATAGAGGGGAAGGAGAGAGGGGTGAAGATTAAGAATACCTTCAGGCTCAAAAAGTTCAAGTAAGTCGGACTTGATTAGAACACCGAAACTAGCGAGGATGCCTTTAATTTCAGGATTTTCTTGCCTTAAGCGGGCAACTTCTACTAAATCTTCCTTAGTTTTAGCATGGAAAACTAATTCCAGATTTTTAGCAGTAAGAAGTTGATTTAATGTGGCTTCCGCCAGAGGTCCGTTGCCAAAAAAGATAAATTTTGTACTCATTTTTTACCTCGAATAAATTATGTGTTCAATAGAAAAAGGCTAGTCTTCGTCTGGAAAGAGCTGTTTATTATTTTTAATACGAGTTTCGTAATCGACTGGCTGTAGGTCGCCGTTTTTATCGAGTTCAAAGAAGGCATCGGTTTTATCTTTGATGCGATCAATGAAGAGGATACCATTGAGGTGGTCAATTTCATGAGCGAGGGTGCGGGCGAGCTCATCGGTAGCTTTAATCCGTACTTCGGTACCGTCTTCGAGTTTAGCTTTGACGCGAATTTTCGAGTAGCGTGGGACCTTACCATAAATAAACGGAACAGAGAGACAACCTTCGAAATCTTCGATAATTTTACCTTCTTGTTTGATGATTTCTGGATCTACGAGGGTCGTGAAGGAAGTATTCGCTTTGTCGTCCATACTGTCGCGGATAATAATGAGGCGCTTATTGATGCCAAGTTGAGGGGCAGCCATGGCGGCAGAAAGCTCGTGAGGGTGAGATTTTTCCCATTCGAGACTAGCATTGACCATTGCCTGAATCATATCTTTAATTTCATCAGTAACATAGTTGACCTTCTGAGACTTTTGACGAAGTCTTGGGTCAGGAGATTCAATAATTTTCATATCTTAATATTATAACCGATTTTGGCTTTTTATAAAGCTTAAGCGGAATCATGCGATGACGTGAGTGGGAATATAGTGATTCCTATGGGTGTTTCTGTGAGGTTTCAGTGGGGTTTGCGATATTTTTTGTAGTATTTTTCGGGCGAATTTTACTCTGGTGCGGTAGAGATGGACTAGGGGTTTGGTAAGGAGGGAGGTTTTCTAAAAAATGGAAGTCTTATAATGAAGCTAAATAATCACAATTAATTAAACGAAAGGACAAAAAGAAAAAACGAAATAGACGCCAAAAGGCAAGGCTTGGATGGAGGAAGAAAGAATTATATTAAACTCCCATACTATAATTAGAACTATCTCTCAACACATACGACCAAAAAGTATCCTAGATTTTTATAATCATAATTTCAAATATACCATTCTTCCTCCATTTAAGTTTTGATAAGGGCACCGTGGTGGGCGCAGAAATATCACCTAGAAATTAAAGGAATTAAATTTAGCTTTAAGTATTGGGTTGGGCTTAGCGGATCGGATTTATTTAGTGGAGCAGATCAGGCTTGTCGAATTAGATGAGGCTTGGCGGGTCGATGGCGAAGCGAATTTCGGGATACTGATCAAGCGACTCGATGAGGTGAGTGAGCGAGTCACGTTTTTTGGCTTTAACGATGATTTGCCAAGAATAGCCACTGGGGGTGTATTCATGAAAGGAGGGCGTAGGAGCGGAAAGATAAACGTCGGGGAATTTTTTGAGCGCACGATGGAGTTCCATGATCTTTTTAATAGCAAGATCTTCGGTTTTCTTAACAATAGAGATACGGAGTAGGTAGAAAAAGGGTGGTAAATGGGAAATTTGGCGTTTTTTGAGGAGGTAATCGGCAAACTTGGCGTAATCAAGAGATTTAGCGGCAAGAATAACCGGATGTTCGGGCTGAAAAGTTTGGAGGAAAACGTGATTAATATCAGTGTGACCGCGTCCGACGCGACCGATGACCTGGGTGATGAGCTGGAAAGTGCGTTCTTCGGCGGCATAGTCGGGTAGGTTGAGGTTGGCATCAGCTTGGACGATTCCGACGGTATTTAGAAGAGGAAGATCGAGACCTTTGGCGATGGTTTGAGTGCCAATAATAATATCAACATCACCGTTTTTGACGGCTGCAAAATTTTGAGTGAGAGAATCGGAAGTGGTATTGTCGGCGTCAAAGCGAGCAATGTGAGCAGATTTGAAAAGTTTTTTGAGTTCTGATACGAGAAGTTTAGTGCCGAAACCTTTATGAATGAGGGAACCGTGATGGCAAACCGGACAGGTGGAAGGAACCGGTTCATGATGGCCACAAGTGTGGCAAATCAGCTGATAGGAGTCACTATGAAGGGTGAGCGGAAGAAGGCAGTTGGGACAGAGGACTTGGTAGCCACAGTGTTCGCAGAGTGTGAGTGGGGCAGAACCGCGGCGATTATGGAAAAGTAGGGTTTGCTTGTGCTGTTTAAGATTATTTTCGATGTCTTGAAGTAGAGCGTCAGAAAAATAGCGGTTACGCGTGAAAAGGGCGCGATCCTTCAGGTCGATGAGGCTAATTTTGGTTTGACTGGTGATGGATTTTGCCTTTTCGGAGAGGGCAACGTAGGCGTGATTCTTTTGTGCTAGGAAATAATCCTCAACGCGTGGAGTGGCAGTGCCGAGGAGACAATTAATTTTTAAGGTTTGAGCCATGAAACTGGCAAGACGAAGTGCGTGGTAGCGTGGTGAAGTGTCTTGATAAAAACTAGGCTCATGGGCTTCATCGATAATAATAAGTCCAAGGTTTTTTAGGGGCGAAAAAAGAGCGGAGCGTGGGCCAATTACGACAAAAGGCGTGGACTGATCGGCTTCGTGGATACGTTGCCAGATAAGGTGACGTTCAGCTTCGGTGAGCTTGGAATGAAGAGAAATTACTTGAGTGCCAAAATGTTCTTGAAAACGACCGACTAGCTGTGGGGTAAGGGAAATTTCAGGGACAAGTAGAATAATGGATTGGTTGGAATAGAAAATTTGCTGGGCGAGCTTGAGATAGATATTGGTTTTACCGGAACCCGTAATGCCGTGAAGCAGTTTGGTGTGAGTTTTGATTTTATGTAGTTCGGAGAGGGCTTGTTTTTGAGCGGAGTTTAGGGGGATTTTGGAGGAGGTAATGGCACTATTATTACTGTTTTGAGTGACGACAGTAGTTGTGACGGTGGCAGTGGCGGTAGTGGTAGTGACGTTGGTAGTGGCGACGTCGGCCGTGGCAGGAGTGGAAAACTTTTTGCGACGATTTTTCTCAATGCCGAGAGGGAGAAAAAGATTGGCGGTTTTGGCGACTGGATTTAGGTAGTAAGAGGAGAGCCAGGTAAGACTTTTTAAGAGATGGTTTGGCAGGGGAATTGGGTGAACAATTTTATTAATCGATTTAATAACGAAATTTTGGTTGGTGGGAGCGGTGGTTTTTCGATAAATAATACCGATGGCAGTTTTTTTACCGAGAGGAATAGAAACAATGGTGCCGGGGGCAAGATTTTGATCGAAGGAATAGGTGAGGAGGCCATCAGAAAAGAGGGGAGACTTTTTGAAAGTGGTGGTGGGAATTACCTCATAGTACATCAAGTATATTTTAGCATTTATGATATACTTTAAGAAAGGAAAGAGGTAAATGTTAGATGTTTTTATCACATCTCGGGTTCGCCGGAAGATTTTGGTAGTTTTTGCCAAATATCCGGACTTCAAAGTCCATGTAAGGGGACTAGCGAAGTTGATTCACGAAGATGCAGGTAATATTCAAAGGGAACTAAAAAGGCTGGAAAAGGCGAATTTTTTGGTGACTTCGAAAAAAGGTAACACAACCATTTATCAAACAAATAAACAATATCCAATTTTGAAGGAATTGCAGACGATTGTCATTAAGAGCCAGCAGATGTCGCCAAATCAGAAGGTGACGAAGACCATCCAATAAATCCAGGCTATGTCGAAGATTTTTGAGGAGATTTTGGCTAAAAGGGGCGTGACGGAAGAGTTTTTGCGGCCAAAATACAGTTTGGAACACGCAAAGAAGCTGCCAGATATTGAGGTGGCGGTGGCGCGAATTAAGGCGGCGATAGATGGGGGCGAAACGGTATTGGTTTATGGGGATTACGACGTGGATGGGGTAACGGCGAGCACGATTATGTGCGAAGCTTTGAAACTTGCGGGGGTGAAGCGCGTAGAAGTAATGTTGCCTGATCGCTTTATTGATGGTTACGGAATGAGTGAAAGGTGCTTAGAAAAAGCTGTGGAACTTAGGGCAGGTTTGGTAGTGACCGTAGACTGCGGCAGTAATAACGCGGAGGTGATTCAGAAATTAGCTGAACACAAAATTGATACAATCGTAACCGACCATCATGAGCTAATGAATGGGGTGCCGGAGCGAGCGCTTGCAGTGGTGAATCCAAAACGATATGGTGAAGATGAGGCTGATTTAGAAAAGAGGGAGCTTCGAGAAATCTGTGGGGCGGGGGTAGCTTTTATGGTGATGCAGGCACTGGTACTCGAGGGGCTAATTCAGCAGAATCAAGAAAAATGGTTTCTCGATCTAGTTTTGATTGGAACGATTTGTGATTCGATGGTGATGAATCAGATTAATCGTGAACTGGCTTATTATGGATTAATTATTTTACAGAAAACAAAGCGAGTGGGACTCTTAGAATTGATGCGGGTGGCGGGTGTACAAAAAATTGACTCAGAGGCGATTGGTTTTCAAATCGGACCGCGACTAAATGCCGGTGGACGTATGGAGTCGGCGGAAATTTCGCTGAAACTTTTGATGTCGAAGGAGCGAGCGGAGGCGGCAATGTTGGCGGAGGAGCTGAATCGACTAAATGGCGAGAGGCGAACCGCGCAGCGAGCGGCACTGGAGGAGATTTTGGTCGATGAGAAGCCGGTAATTGTGGCGGCTGGCAATTGGCATGAAGGAGTGCTAGGAATTATTGCGGGGAGGTTAGTGGAAAAATATCGTAGACCGTCCTTCGTTTTGGGGGAAACGGAAGGGATTTATAAGGGGTCGGGACGATCGTTTGGGGATTTTAATTTAGCGGAAGCGATTAAGGCAGTGAATGAGACTTTGATCGGTGGAGGTGGTCACGCGGCGGCCTGTGGAGTGAAATTAAAGAAAGAAGATTTAGGGCGCTTTACGGAGGCAGTAAACCAGTATTATCAAAGCCTAAACTTGACTGAACAAGAAAAATATCTGGAGGTGACGGAAGATATTAAAGTGAATGATTTGGCAGAATTAGACGTGGCTTTATATGAAGAAATGTCGGTACTTCAGCCATTTGGGCAAGGGAATGCGGAGCCAATTTTTGAGCTTTTGAATACAAAAATTAAGTTCGTGGAGACACTGGGTGCAGAGAAAAAACATCTGAAATTTACTCTGGAAAAAGATGGAAATTTGTTCAAGGCTTTAGTGTTTAACGCGCGGGAAGAGTGGTTTAATTTGGATAAGGACGCTACTTATAATGTGCATATAAATTTAGTACTCAATGAGTGGCGGGGACGAAAAACTGTGGAAAGTCGGTTGCTGCAAATTAAAAAGAGCGATCCCAGTGATTAGATATTGAAAAATCTGCGGCTCTCTGGTATAATCCTGCTATATGTCAATAAAAGTAACTAGAAAAGACCAGGGTGAGGCTAACGAGAATATTATTCGTCGTTTCAATCGTAAGGTTTTACAGAGTGGAATTATGCCACTTGCAAAATCACAATTACGTTTCTCTAAGCCTATTTCCAAGAGAGAGCGTCGTCGTAAGGCAATTTTGCGCGAAATTCGCAAAGCAGAAAAAACCGAACGAATTAAACTTGGCTTAAAATAACTAAAAACCCTCGCAGATGAGGGTTTTTTGATGCTAGTTGGTGTTATACTTAAAATAATGAATGTAATATTTTTAGGCGGGCCGGGAAGCGGCAAAAGTACTTTGGGTAAAAGATTAGCGGAAGAGCTAGGCTGGGAATGGATTTCCGGTGGAGCAATTCTGAGAGAAAGTAAAGAGCCGTGGGTGCAAGAAAAATTAGCAACAGCGCAGCTATTTGATGACCAGATGGTGTCAAATTTGATTTTTTCGAGATTAGAAACTGCAGAAAATGCAATTATTGACGGATATCCGAGGACGGCAAACCAAGTAGGTATTGTGTTATCTCAGGGGATAAAAATCGACTATATCATAGAGGTGGATGTACCGAAATCTGAAGTGGAAAAACGTATCGCTTTAAGGGGTCGGGAGCAAGATTCGCCAGAAATTTTTGAGGAACGCTGGAAAATTTACCAAGATAACAGAGATAAGATTATTGCTCCGCTACTTGGCAGTGGTGTAGGATTTTTGGTGCTTGACGGAGTAGGGACGCCGGAAGAGGTTTATGAGAGGGCACTTTCGATGATGAAAAATGAAGTAATAAGGTCGGAATCGTAATTTTAATATTGGAAAGTAAAAGCATAGAGATGAATCTGTGATTTTAGTAAAGAGGAGTAACAGAGAAAGGCGCGTATAAAAATGATTATGATTTACGGTCCGGCGGGGGCGGGGAAATCGACGCAGGGAAGAATGTTGGCGGCGGAACTGGGGCGAACTTGGCTTTCAGCGGGGCAATTGATCCGCGATTCGAAGCGTTTTGAAGAATATACGCAGATGGGTGCGATGATTCCAGAAGAGCTTTTGGTGGCGCTTTTGACGGAAAATATGTATCGGGAAATAGAATTGGGTGAAGATGTGGTATTTGACGGTCAGCCGGGAAGTGTCGAACAAGTAGAAATGTTGGAGAAAACCGGAATTTTTCAAGAGGTAGAATTCGTGGTGGATATTCGGGTGGATGAGGCAGAGCTTTACCGTAGATTGAGCTTAAGAGGGCGAGAAGACGACAATCTGGCGGTTTGGCAGCGTAAAATTAATTATTACCGAGAAAAAAGTGTGCCGTTTTTGGCAAAAATGAAAGAGAAAGGCCTGAAAGTTTACGAAGTGGACGGAAATGGTGACGAGGAAACGGTAAACCAAAGGATTTTGTTGCTGGTGACGAAAAACGGTAAATCAAAGGATTTTGGCGCTAGTTGAGACGGAAAAATGTCAGAACTATTGGTGTAGGTTAAAAGTAAATTAGAAGTTTGGCGCTAGTTGACAGAAATATTAACAGGGGTATAAAAGAGTAGTATAATATCAGTTATGGATAAAGCAAAAATTGAAGCAATGCGTGAGGGCGGCAAGATTTTGGGGGAAATTTTGCGAGATTTACGCGAGTATGTCGCAGTGGGAATGACCAAGCGCGAACTGGACGCCTGGGTGAGGCAACAGATTGTGTCACGAGGAGCGACAGTTTCTTATGATGAACTAAAAGAAAAATTTCCAGGATCGATTTGTATTTCGGTGAATGATGAGTTAGTGCATGGTGCGCCAAATACCGATTATGCGCTGGAAGATGGTGATAAGGTCTCTTTTGATCTGGTGATTGGCTATAAGGGATATCATACGGATGCAGCATTTACTACAGTGGTAGGAAAGGCAAATCCAGCCGTGAAGCAGATGATAAAAACTACGGAAAAGGCGCTTTGGGCGGGAATTGAGACGGTGGCGCCGGGGGTACATCTAGGCGATATTGGCTATGCGGTAGAAAAAGTGTTACGCGCGGGACATCTTGGGGTGATTGAAAATTATGTCGGTCACTTTATCGGTAAATCGATGCATATGGAGCCAGAAGTACCAAATTACGGCAAACGCGGTCGTGGATATGTTTTGAAGCCAGGAGATACACTCTGTATTGAACCAATGTCGTCTCTGGGTAAGCCGTATAATCATGTGGATCCGGAGAGTGGTTGGAATGTGGTGCTTTCGGATGGTTCGATCGGTTGTCACTGTGAACATACGATTCTAGTGACCGAAGATGGCTACGAAGTTTTGACTTTGCCAAACTGTCCAAAAGAATAGCATTGAAAATCTGGCGTGGGTCGTCAGTAGATTCAGGAGAACCTGGCGCGCGAGTCGTTAGTAGGTTCAGGAAATCTGGTGAAAATGTCAGTAGATTTAGAAAAATCTGGCGCAGGTCGTCAGATTTTTTGTTATAGACTGGAAAATGTTTATGTTATAATGAAAATATATGAACGAGCAAACACCAAAGTTTAGTTTTGGCATCGATATGGGGACACAAAATATTCGCGAAGTAGTCCTCAGTGAGATGAATGGTCAGATTACCGTAGTGGGTAAGATTGAGTCGCCACAAAATGGGGGGATGAGTAAGGGTGTGGTGACGAATTTGCGCAATGCGGTGCACGCGCTCGAGACGGCTTCTATCGAAATCGATCGTATGATCGGGATGAATTTGACAGACGCTTATCTTTCAATTAATGGTTCAAATGTTGGTACAGCGCCAACGCAGGGTGGTATCTCGATTACCGGTTCGGAAATTACCGAAGCAGATGTGGCGCGCTTAAAAGAATTTGCGGTATCAGGTATTGTGCCAGATAATCGCGCACTACTTGACGTAATTCCGGTAGAATATGCGATTGCTGGTCAGGGTGGAATTAGAAACCCAATCGGTATGCGCGGGGTTAAATTGGAAATGCAGGCGAATGTAGTTTCGGCACTTTTGCCAGTCTGCATGAATTTGAAAGAGGTGGCCGGAGCCTTAAATATTAACGCTTTGAAATTGGTGCCAACGGCGGTAGCGGCCGGACGTGCCGTATTGCTTGAGAGTCAGAAGGAAAATGGCGTAGCAGTAGTTGAGATGGGCGCTGCGACTACGTCGGTGGCGATTTTTATGGAAGGTTTCTTGCAATATTTCGGAGTAATTAATATCGGTGCGAACCATATTACGAATGATATCGCGATTAGTTTAGCGGTCAGTACAGAGATTGCAGAAGAAATTAAAATGAAATACGTGACGGCGGAACTAATTGATAATGATAAGCCGATGACGATGCGCTTTGGCGATGAATCAATTAGCTTTACGAAGACCATGGTAAATCGTATCGTAGAAGACCGTTTGATTGATATTTTTGAACATGTGAAGAAAGAAATTGCGATTGCGGGTTATGAAAAGAAATTGCCAGAAGGCGTAGTCTTGACCGGTGGGGGCGCGGAAATGCGCGGTATTGAACGTTTTGCCAGGGAACATATGGAAGTGGCTACTAGGATTGGCTTGCCGCTAATGGATGTGACTCATATTGATAATGAGACTAAGAAGCCTCGTTTTGCGGTGGCGATTGGTTTGGCTTTGATGATGAATGATGATATGCGCGAGCAAGAAACGCGTGTGGAAGAAAAACCAATGAGCTTCTTCGGTAAATTATTTGGCGGTGGAAGATAAAAATCTCTTATTCTGGCTAGAAATGTGTTAATATAGAAGTAATCTATAGTTAAAAGTGAGGAATAAAGATGCCAGAAATAAAACCAACAGAGGTGGAAAGCAAAGCGACGATTAAAGTAGTCGGTGTCGGTGGAGCTGGCGGTTCTGCGGTAAATCGCATGAAGGAAGTTGGACTTTCCGGTGTTGAGTTTATTGCGGTCAATACCGATGCCCAGGCTCTACATCACTCTAATGCAGACGTGAAAGTTCACATCGGTCAAGGTCTTGGTGCCGGCGGTGATCCAGAAAAAGGTCAAACCGCTGCGGAAGAAAGCCGTGATAATATTTGTGAAGCTATTAAGGATGCCGATATGGTCTTCATTACGCTAGGTGCTGGTGGTGGTACCGGTTCTGGTGCTGGTCCAGTAGTGGCTCAGGAAGCTAAGAAGCAGGATATTTTGACTGTGGGTGTGGTGACGAAGCCATTTACTTTCGAAGGTGCACAACGTAAGAAGAATGCGGATTTAGCAATTGAAAAATTGGCGAAGGAAGTCGATGCTTTGATTACGATTCCTAACGACCGTTTACTACAAACAATCGACCCACGCACGCCACTGCTTGAAACTTTTAAGATTGCAGATGATGTTTTGCGCCAGGGTGTACAAGGTATTTCAGAATTAATTACTGAACATGCACTGATTAACCTCGACTTTGCTGACGTGAAGGCAATTATGAAGAATGCGGGTTCGGCTTTGATGGGTATTGGTCGCGCTTCCGGTGAGAATCGTGCAAAATTGGCAGCGCAACAAGCTATTGAATCACCACTGATCGAAGTGAAGATCGATGGTGCTCGTGGCGTACTCTTCTCAGTGGCTGGTGGTTATGATATGTCAATGTCAGAAATTCAAGAAGCAGCAGAGGAAATTACTGGTGCAGTTTCTCCAGATGCCAACATTATCTTCGGTGCTTCAATTCGCCCAGAATTGCAGGATGAAATCGTAATTACCGTGGTAGCTACGGGCTTTGACTCAGATTATTACCGTCAAAAGCGCGCTGAGGAAGAAGAAGCTCGTCGTAATGCGGAAGTGATGGAACGCGTGGAAGCGATGAAGTCACAGGCCAGTGAGCCAGTAGCGGCGCCAATTAGCAGTTTCGATCATTCTACTGCTTCAACCAATGAATTCCAAAATGATTTCACGGCTACCCCAAAAGAAAATATTTGGGAACGCATCGGTAAAAAAGACGAAGAAGAAGATTTGGATGTACCACCTTCACTTCGTGCAAGATTCCGCAATAAAAAATAACTTAACAATTCGAAATGACTGGCTAGCCCAGTCATTTTAGATAGAAATTATAATGAATATAAATATTGGCATTGGCGATAGTAAAGTGCTGGAAAGCCGAGAAACTACGGATGGCCAGATGATTCGTCGTCGTCGCGTGACGAAAGACGGTTATCGCTTCACAACCTATGAACGAATTGAGTTGCCAACTTTGACGGTAAAAAAACGTAGTGGCAACCGAGAAGTTTTTGATCGAGATAAGTTGCGTGGTGCGGTAAAACGCAGTGTGGGCAAGTTTTTTAATTCGGAATTTGAGATTGAAGACGTGGTAAACTCGGTGACGGCGAAGATGTACGCTCTAGATCGAGATGAAGTGGAATCACATGAGATTGGTCAGGCGATTTTGGATGTTTTGGCCGAGAAAAATGAAGTGGCTTACGTGCGATTTGCCAGTGTGTTTTTGCAATTTAAGACCCTGGACGAGTTCGAAAGTATTATTAGGGAACAAAGAAAGAAGAAAAAAGAATGCGTGTAGTAATAGTGGTAAAACAACACTCAGAATTTGTTTCGGAAGCCGAGATGTGGAAGCGAGACTTCGAATATGAGGCGCGAAAAGAGGTGGAATTGATTGATCCGGAGACAATTGATGGGGAATTATTCGCGAGAGCGAGAGATATTGTGCAATATCCGACAGTTTTGGTTTTGCAAGATGACGGGATGGTGGTAAAAAAGTGGGCGGGCAGACCATTACCACAAATTTCGGAAGTGAAGTACGTGATTCGCGAAGTCTAGATTTTGGCGGATAGCCTTGATGGTGGTGTATGGCTTTTAGCGAAGTTTAGATTTTGGGGGATAGCTTTGACTCAGGTGTATGGCTTTTAGCGAAGTCGAGGTTTTTGTTGTATAATTAGGGGGATGAGTAAAATCAGGGAACAAGCAGAGGCAATTTTTGCCTGGGGCAAAACGCAGCCTGGATATAAAATCTACTGGGAGCAGCACTCTAGGAGTACGGCGAGAGCAGCAGAGACGATTGCGCGTGCCATGAAAAAAGATCAGCTTGATCCGGATATGGCTTATGCGGTAGGATTGCTACACGATATTGGTCGGGTGAAAATGAAACACGCAGGACTGAAGCACCCGATTTTTGGTTATGAAATTTTGATGGAAAAGGGACTCGAGATTCCAGCGCGAATTTCGATGACCCACACTTATTACGGTTTTCCGACTTTGAACCGTGACGAATTTTGGGAGGGAATGGAAGAGGACACGATTCGCATGACGCAGGAATATATGTTGCGTGTGAAAATTGATGATTATGATTGCTTGATTCAACTTTGTGATAATATGTGTCATCATACGGGGATTATGACGATTTCGGACCGCTTTTCGGATATCTTGATTCGACATAATATTCGACGCGCAGGAGAACATTTGCGCAGATTATATGATTTAAAATTGTACTTTGACGACAAAATTGGGGGAAATATTTACGAATTATTCCGCGAAGAAATTATTGAAACCACGATGGATGAACCGAACGGAATATATACGAAAATTTTGAAAAATACAGAGGAAACGGATTAGAAAGAGGAAATATGAAATATCAAGCAAATACAAGAAGACGAGCTTTAGAATATGAAAAAGCGTTGATCGAATTCTGGAAGAAAAATCAAACTTTTGAAAAATCGATTGAGCAACGCGATATTGATAACTCATATGTTTTTTATGATGGACCTCCGTTCATTACGGGTATGCCACATCATGGAACCTTGCTTTCTTCGGTGACGAAGGATGCAGTGCCAAGGTTTTGGACGATGCGCGGAAAACGGGTAGAGCGTCGTTGGGGCTGGGATTGTCACGGGCTACCAGCAGAGAACTTTGTCGAGAAACAATTAGGAATTACCGACCGTCGTGAAATTGGTACGAAGTGGCCGCTAGCTACTTATATTGAAAAGGCTAAGGCTTCGATGGTGGCAAATTCAGAGGCTTGGGAATCGACGATTGAGCGTATCGGCCGTTGGGTAGATTTTCGTGGCGCTTATCGTACGATGGATAAGAATTATATGGAATCAGTTTGGTGGGCATTTAAGACCTTATATGAAAAGGGCTTGATTTTCGAAGGCCGCAAGGTTTTGATGTACGATACCAAATTCTCGACGCCAGTTTCAAAAGCAGAAGTGACGATGGACAATGATGCTTATCAAGAGGTGACCGATCCATCGGTGTTTGTGAAATTTAAGGTAGTGAGTGAGGGGGAATTACAGGGCGCGTATCTGCTCGCTTGGACGACCACGCCTTGGACTTTGCCTGCGAACTTGGTTTTGGCGGTAAATGAAAAATTGACTTATGGCCTTTATCAAGTGGGCGAAGACAAAATCGTGACACTAGTGAAGACGGCGGCAGAGGTTTTTGAGGGGGAGTATGAACTTTTGAAGGAATTTTCGGGCGCGGAATTAGTGGGCTTGGAATATCAGCCTTTGATGGAGAATTTCTCGCGTGAAGAACGTCAAAAAGATACTTATCATGTATTAACTGCGGAATATGTTTCGGATGAAGATGGCACGGGTATCGTGCATATCGCTCCGGCTTATGGTGAGGCAGACTATGATTTGGCTTTGGCGCATGAAGTAGATTTTGTCGATCTCTTGGATGAGCAAGGTTATTACGTGGAAGCGGCCGAAAAATGGTTGATGGATCTCGGTGTACGTAAAACTGATGAAAACGGCATTGAACTTTGGGCCGCGAATAAAATTATTGCTAAGATGCTTCTCGAAAAGGGGATTGTTTATCGTATTAAATATATTAAACACGAATATCCATTCAATCCACGCTCGAAACAACGTATTATTTACCGAGCATTTCCAAGCTGGTTCTTCGACGTGACTGATTCGAAAACCATGCTGATCGAAGAAAATGAAAAAATTAATTGGTTCCCAGAATATTTGAAGCATGGTCGTTTTGAGAAAAATATCGAAGCGGCACCGGACTGGAACTTGTCGCGTGACCGTTTCTTTGCTACGGCAATGCCAGTTTGGAAGGGTGATAAGGGAAGTGTGAAAGTGGTAGGTTCTTATGATGAGCTTTACGAACTTTCAGGCGTGAGATTAGAAGATTATCATCGTCCATGGGTGGATGAAATTGAATTTGAGATCGACGGTGAACATTTCAAGCGTATTGATAAGGTATTAGATTGTTGGTTCGAATCGGGTTCGATGCCATTTGCGCAGTTACACTATCCATTTGAAAATCGCGAAAAATTTGAAAAGAATTACCCAGCAGATTTTATCGTGGAATATGTGGGTCAAGTACGTGCGTGGTTCTATTATGTGCATGTAGTGAATACCGCACTCTTTTCGGATATCGCCTACAAGAACGTAATCACCACCGGTACTTTGGCGGGTAATGATGGTCGCAAGATGTCGAAATCATTAGGGAATTACACCGATCCGAATCTCCTAATGGACCAATATTCAGCAGACTCTTTGCGTT
>CALIJO010000010.1 GCA_938017655.1 uncultured Candidatus Saccharibacteria bacterium | reverse complement strand
AATCTAGGAAGCGTACAGCGCATTTTGAAAATTTGGTGGGTGTAGCTCAGTTGGTTAGAGCGTCTGATTGTGGTCCAGAAGGTCGTCGGTTCAATTCCGATCACCCACCCCATTAGCGAGTGTAGTACAGCGGTTAGTATACAAGTTTTCCAAACTTGGGATGAGAGTTCGATTCTCTCCACTCGCACCAGGTTAAAAAAGAAAGAACATTTATGTTCTTTATTTTTTTAATTGCCTGTACGAGAAAATTTGCGAAGCAAAGTTACTCGCACCAGGTTGTAAAAAGAAGAGCATTTATGCTCTTATTTTTTACGACCGCACGTACGAGAAAGATCACGTAGTGAGATTACTTACGTCAAGTTATAAAGAAAAAGAGGTCTTTGGTCTCTTTTTCTTTATTGGAAGAAGGCGAAATAGACGATGGCGCCAACTAGTGCCCCGAAGATACTCATGGCGATAAGAGCAAAAACTAGTGAAAGGTTGGTCTTTCGCATGGAAGGATCGTCGATAATGACAGCCTGTTGCTTAGCCTTGGTCTTTTCGGATTTATTTTTCGCATAAATAGTTTTGCGAGAATTATTTTCCTCTTCGAAAGTGTAATCCTTAATCTTGGAGCCTGGGCCGAGGAGTTCGGAAGTAAAATCAGAGGAGATGAAATTCTCTTGTCCGTTAGCGAGTGGACGTTTTTGCACCTTATCAGTATTGATGAATGGACTGCGACCACCGAGGATATAGTTGGAATTATTATTCGCAATGTCGGACTCAGCGTAAAGCGAAGTGGCTTTTGGTTTTTCGCTGTCGAAGAAAGAATAAGGTGAGCGAGCAGGAGTAACGGTAGCCATAGCTTCAGATTGTTCAGTCTGGTCGACTGAGGCGAAGGCGGGATCGATAGAATCTGGGGTGAGCCTGCTTCCCTGATTTTTAGGCAAAGTAGAAATAGCATTCGAACGGCTGGCGGTCGGATAATACATGGTAGCCGATGGGTTACCAGAGGTAGGAGCGGATTTTTCACCATGGAGCTGGTCGCTATCGACGGAGTCAAAGAGAGCCTCGAGATCTTCTATTTCATCATAATTGTCATAATTTTGCAAGGCGTCGCGTACGCTTGGAGAAACAAGAGTAGTCGGAACCGGAGCTTTAGCTGGGTGAGCTGGTTGAGCTTCGGAGTTTATCTCAGACTCAACTTTTTTAGCCGGACGAATGCGGCCAAAAAGAGTGCGACTTGGGCTGGCAGTGATTTGAATACGAGAGACTGGTGAAGGGGCCTTGAATTTCGAGGCAGCGGAAGCGGCGGAAGTAGCGGAGCCGGCAAGAGAATTCACACGACTAGAAGCCAAAGTTACTCCAATGGAAGCGGCAGTTGCCCCAGTGGAAGCGGCGGAAGCGGCGGAAGCGACTGAAATTGCGGTAGGAGCAGGCTTCATCCTCGGAGCCAAGCTAGCACTGCCTACCGGAATTCGACCAGTAGCACGTGGCAATTCACCAACTTTGCGTTTGGCGAGTTCTTCCTTGGCGCGTTGTTTTTCGTATTCATAGCGTCTTTGCTTAGCCTGATTTTCACGTTCAATAGCCTGGCGTCTTAGAAGAGCTTCCTGTTCAGCCTGTTTTTTGGCAATAGCCTGCTGTTTTTCTTCGATTTCACGTTGTAATCTAAGCTCGCGATTACGCAAAGATTCTTCGGCCTGGGAGCGAGCTAATTCCTGCTTCGCGGCCTCAATGCGGCGACGATTATAGTCCATGGTTTGATTTTGGAGTTCAATCTGGCGCTGAATTTCTTCACGACGTTCACGCTCTTTTTTTGCCTGCTTCTTACGTTCTAGTTCACGTTCAGAAAGCGAATAAGTGTAAGCCGAAGTGAGAGTGCGAGTGCGAGAGGGGCTAGCGATAGCGGAATTCGCGGTAGTGAAGGTAGAAGTACGATTACCGGTGCCGGAACCGCCGGCGGAGGAATTGCGACCATTAAGGCTGGTGGCCCCAGAATTCGTGGCAACAGAAATAGTGCCAGCAGTTTTGCGGACAGGAGAAAAATCCATCATGCGACCTTTGACAGTGGTATTTTGGGTGTTCTTTCCTTGCATATTCATGTTTAATTATACTCGATTTTTTGATTATTCACGAACCTTTTTTGCGGTCTCAATAATACTAGCAAACGACTCAGAAACTAAACCTGCACTGCCAATAAGTAGACCATTTACGCCTGGCACCGTGAGGTAGGCACCGGCATTATTTGGATTGACACTGCCACCAAAAAGTACGGGAATTTCAGCGACGGTTTCTTCCCCATAAATAGAGGTGAGTTGGTCGCGGATAATCTTCACAGCGTCAGCAATTTCATCTGGACTGGCGATATGAGCAGCCTTGGTACTAGAGATGGCCCAAACTGGTTCATAAGCGATGATGCATTTTTTAATATCGTCACTATCAATTTCGGAGAGACCACCAAAAATTTCATCACGCAAGACATCGACAGTTTCACCAAAATTACGTTGACTTTCAGTCTCACCGACGCAAAGAATTGGAGTGACACCATTACGAATCGCAGCGGCAACTTTCTGGGAAATTTCCCGGTTAGTTTCACCAAAAACAAAGCGGCGTTCTGAATGACCGATGATAGCGTAAGAAACTAAACCGCGGAGCTGAGCGATAGAGACCTCACCAGTATAGGCCCCGAAATCACGGTAATAAAAATTCTGAGCGGCAAGCTTGATCTTAGATTTATTACGTTCAAGTTGAAGTGAAAGGCTAGAGAGCGAAGTAAAACTTGGAGCAATCACAATTTCGAGGCCACGACTAGGTTTGATTTTCTTAAGTAATTTCTGCAAAAAGATAGAAGACTCACCGATCGTCAGATTCATCTTCCAGTTGCCCACAATATATGTTTTCATAATCTTATTATAGCATAATCGGTTTGGGATTTTTAAGGTTTTGGTGAGGCGTGATTTTTGGCCGTTTGATAGAAAAAGATGAGTATGGGACTTGATTTTTACCATAAAAATGAAGTGTGGGCTTTGGTTTTTAGCCGCAAAAAGTGAGCGTTTTTGCTATAATAAGCAAAAGAAATACCGCAGAGAGGAATAGAGATGAAGAAAGTATTATCCTTTGATATTGACCAAACTTTGAATATCGCCAAGACGCCAATTCCAGATGAAATGGCCTTTTTGCTCAGTGAGTGCTTGAATGAATTTGAAATTTGTCCAATTTCTGGTCAAAAATTCGAGCAGTTTTTAATTCAAATTGTCAATCGCTTAGTCGAAGTTGCTGAAGTCACCCCGGCACAACTGGCACATCTTCATCTTTTTGTGGCACAAGGCACACAATACTATCGATACCAGCCAACCGCCAACGGCAATGATGGGTCAACTTATGATGAGAAGAACTGGGAGCAAGTTTATAATTACCCACTAACCGAAGATGAGGTGGCAAAAATCACCGAAGCCCTGGAAAGTTCGGCCAAAGAAGTGGGGTATTGGGAAGAAGACAAGCTTCAACCGGGTGACGAAATTATTGAAAATCGTTTGTCACAGGTGACTTTCTCGGCACTTGGACAGAAGGCCGGGACTGAGGAAAAATACGCCTGGGATCCAGATTGCAAGAAGCGTAATTTGATTGCCAAGCTGGCCAAGGAAAAAGTACCAGAATTTTCTTTCGAAGTGGCGGGAACCACTAGCATTAACGCCTTTCGTGATGGATTAAATAAATCTTTCGGCATGAACCATTTAATGGAGGAGTTGAATGTCGAAAAAGACAATATTCTCTATTTTGGCGACATGACTCAAGAGGGGAGCAATGATTACCCAGTCGTACAAATGGGTATCGATACGATTACGGTGCGTAACCACGAAGATACCGAATACGCTCTGAAAGGAATTCTGGGAGTACTATGATTTTAGAAGCTTCAAAATTAATCGGATTTCGCATTTTAAGCTTAAGATCCGGTGGAGTGATTAGTACGATTGAATCGATTATTGTCGATCCGAATGATTTGAAGATATTGGGATTTTTTCTTAACAAAAATACCGTAAGCTTTGACTCGGGAGCGATTTTAGACGTCCGAAGTATACGTGAATTTTCCCATCTCGGGATGATTATAGATTCGGATGAAGAATTACTGAATGTGGGCGATGTAGTCAAAATCGATGAAATGGTGAAACTAAATTTTCAGCCAATTCATTTTAAGGTCAAAACTCAGAACAAGACAAATGTGGGAACTGTAATAGATTACACGGTAGATGTAAATGATTTTTATATTCAGCAACTAACTGTCAAACGTCCAATCCTAAAATCATTTATCGATCCAGAATTGATTATTAATCGTTCAGAAATTCTGGAGATTAATGACGAGGCAATCATCGTAAAAGACGAACTAGCTAAGCAAAAAGGCCGCGAAAAACTAGAGCAGGAAGAATTCGTACCGAATTTCGTTAATCCATTCCGCCAGAATGACTAGAGACTAGATTTGACTAGAGACTAGATTGAGCTACTCAGACTGAATAACTTCTAGTTTGAATTAGTTTGCTTTACGCTGATTTTGGCTTGTGCTAGCTTTTTGATTGAAGATTTTCAGTGTCGATTGCTGAAAGCTTAGATTTAATCAAATCATAAGAAAACCCATGGCGAACTAAGTAGGCCATAAGTTTTTCTCTACTAATCGGGCGACGTAATTTCTTCCCGATCATTTTATCAATTTCTGTATCATCTTCGCGCTGAGAAAAAAGCTCATCACTCTCAAGCACTTCGCGCATCATAGATTCAGAAATCCCTTTACTCTTTAACTCGTAGAGTAATTTCTTGCGACTAATTCCCTTCGACTGGTTACGATTATCAATATAGAAACGCGTAAAATTATAGTCAGAGAGAAATTTTTCCTGCTTCAAACGCTCGACTACGAGATTAATCTGAGTTTCCGTAATCTCTGCGCCGGGTTTGGTGGGAAGATTAAGGGATTTTCGACCAGTATATTCATAGGTGTTATTTTCTGTAAAATCAATTTCGCGAATCTTTTCATTCTGGGCACGAACATTTTTCCGCATTTCTTGAATTTTAGTGCGATATTCCTCGTCCTCGGCTAGGCGTTTTTTGAAATTATCATACTTTATCTGTGACTGACGACGACGCAGTTGCTTGCGATGTAGGTAGTCGCGAATTTCTTTTTCAGAATGTGGACGCGACAGACAATACTCTAAGGTAGATTGATAGAGTTTATCGAGTGAAGAAAGCGCAACCAGTTCGGAGATACGTTCTTCCGTGAGCACGTCGCCGACTTTGAGGTTTTGCTCAGAAAAAACTTTGAAACTAAGTGAGCACAAAAATTTATGATTAACAAAAATATTAATACGATTCGGATCTTTGACTCCTGGCTTGAGTTGCGAAATTTTCTGAAAAGTTTCCAGAGATAGAGCGGTCACTATTCGCTCGCTTCAGCTTTTTCGCGAACTTTTTGTTCGATTTCAGCGAAGAGCTCTGGTTTTTCCTTAAGTATGCGCTTCACAGCTTCACGACCTTGACCGATAGTCTCACCGTTGTACTTAATAAAGGCACCAGCCTTATCGAAGACGCCATATTGTACGGCGAGGTCGAGTACGTCACCAACCTTGGAAATACCTTCGTTATACATAATGTCAAATTCAGCTGAGCGGAATGGGGCGGCAATCTTATTCTTCACGACCTTAATCTTGGTGCGGTTACCAATGATATTTTCACCGTCTTTAATCTGACCAATGCGGCGAATATCAATACGAACAGAGGCGTAGAACTTCAGGGCATTACCACCAGTAGTGGTTTCAGGGTTGCCAAACATCACGCCAATCTTCATACGAATCTGGTTGATGAAGATGACGGTAGCCTTGGACTTAGAGATAATGGCAGTGAGCTTACGCATGGCTTGAGACATCAAACGAGCCTGAAGACCCATCTGAGCATCACCCATATCGCCATCAATTTCAGCCTGTGGGACAAGGGCGGCAACAGAGTCGACCACAATTAAATCAACTGCGTTCGAGCGGACGAGGGTTTCACAAATTTCGAGAGCCTGTTCGCCATTATCTGGCTGAGAAATCAACAGATTATCAATATCAACACCGATACGCTTGGCATAAGCTGGATCGAGGGCGTGCTCAGCATCGATGAAGGCAGCCTGTCCACCAGTTTTTTGGATTTCAGCAATGGCATGGAGCGCCAAAGTAGTCTTACCCGAAGATTCTGGACCATAAATTTCAATAATACGACCTTTAGGGTAGCCACCACCAAGAGCTAAATCAAGCGATAGTGAGCCTGACTTCAAAAGTTCAACATCGATATTGCGATTATCACCTAGCTTCATGATGGAACCGTCACCGAATTGCTTGGTGATTTGAGCAATAGCAAGCTTTAAAGCTTCGGATTTTCCGTTTTCTGCATCAGTTTTTTTAGTTTCTTTTTCTTTGACCATAATTCCTCCGTTATTTATCGAATTTCTGTAAAAATTACTCTGTAAAATCGTTCTTGGAACGAGAATTTAATGGGTATACATATAATATTCTCCTTGCATCTCGGAAAAATAAACTTTACCTCACTTTTTCTATTTTAAGAATACGCTAGTCGAGAAGTAAAATCAATGGAAAAAGCTGATTTGTCGATTATTTGACAATGGCGAATTTATTTTTGCCACGCTTTAAAATAGCGAAGGAAGAAATTTGATAGGCTGGGTCTTGAATTTTCTGATTATTTACAGAGATAGCATTACCTAAGATCAAAGTTTTAGCTTCAGAACGAGAGCTCACCAAACCAAGTTCAGTTAGTGCGTCAATGAGATTAATTTCGGTGCCATTAAGGTCAAAATGTGGCAGAAGCATAGCAATACTTTCAATCTCTGATTCGGTAAGCGTCTCAATTTTACGTCCACCGAAGAGTAATTCAGTGAGAGTAATCACCGCGGTAGCAGAAGATTTACCATGGACCACCTCAGTCGCACCACGAGCAAGGGCCTTTTGAGCGATGCGAAGTTCGGGATGAACCTGATGTTCGGCCAGAATTTGATCGATTTCATCTTTCGATAGAACCGTGTAGATTTTAATCAAAGACTCGACAGCCTGATCAGATTGATTGAGCCAGAATTGATAAAAATCAAAGATTGAGGTGTAATTGCCAGAACCATTATCCTGACTAGCGAGCCAGATAGCATTTCCCTCAGATTTACCAAATTTACGACCAGTTACCGGATCAATGACGAGCGGGGTAGACCAAACATCGGCGCGACCACCTTCGAGGCGCTTAATCAGATGAACACCAGAGGAAGCATTGCCGAATTGATCAGTGCCACAAAGTTGCAAGTCAATTCCGTAATGACGATAGAGGTGAAGAAAATCATAACCCTGAATCAATGAGTAAGAAAATTCCGCATAAGAAATGCCAGAGCCGCCTTCGCCGATACGATTTTGGATAAACTTACGATCGAGAAGCTGCGTCATGGAGAAGTTTTTACCGACTTCACGCAAAAAATCAAGGAAATTAATATTCTTAAACCAATCATAATTATCGACTAGACGCAATTCATAGTGGTCATTATCTGGATCGCCATCATTTCGCGTATCGGCAGCACCGTCAAAACTAATCAC
>CALIJO010000009.1 GCA_938017655.1 uncultured Candidatus Saccharibacteria bacterium | reverse complement strand
CTTTATATGTCCAATTTGTATTAATTCATCGTCTTGGATAGCCTGTTGTAGCATCTGAGCCACATCTTCGTTGATTTGACGAATATCTAATTTTCCGTCTGGTTGAGTGAGTTTATTAATGAATGAACGAACGGAAATAATATACAATACTTCAGCTTTGGATTCCTCATCTAACAGTCCGGAGGTAATAGAATAGAGATTCTTGACATCGCTTGAGCACTTCTGAAAGAGCTTACGTCTTTCCTCGGTCTCTAAGATGAAGTTCGCGCCGCCGTTAATTAGACGATACTTTTCAGCATTGTCCGCGCTCGCAAAGCCGGAATAGTCATATCCGTGTAGTATGTCTCTTGCTAATTCGATTTTATCTTTGAGAACTTTCAGAGTTTCTCCATCATCGACAATCTTACCCTGATCTCTCTGTGTATAGGTCTTTAGCGCATCTAGAAGCCATTGTTTTAGTCCAATATAATCAACGATTAAGCCGCCGGTTTTATCCTTGTATACGCGATTTACGCGAGCGATTGCTTGCATTAGGTTATGGGCTTTCATCGGTTTATCTACATACATAGTGCCGAGGCTCGGCACATCAAAGCCGGTAAGCCACATATCAACAACGATCGCAATCGTAAATTTAGAGTCTGGATCCTTGAAAGCGGTCTCGCGCTCTGCTTTTTGACCGCTACTACCAATTGCGATGGCCATATCTTCCGGGTCTTTATTACTCGGAGTCATGATCATACGGACATTCTCTGTAAGGTCAGGACGAAATTCAAGAATCTTCTTATACATTGTATAGCCAGCATTTCTGGAGTATGCCACGATCATGGCCTTATTGGCCGTCATATTCTTGCGCGTTTCGTAATGCTTGAGGATGTCTTTTATGATTATCTCTAAGCGATCTGGATCCTCGATGATCTGAGACATATTGGTCATCATGGCTTTAGAGCGATTAATTTGATCTTCGTCGGCCATATCTTCGCGCTCTAGCATATCGTAATATTCGTCAATCTCTTTCAAAACCTGCGCATTCAAGCCAACTTTCGCCATACGACCCTCATAATAAAGGGGAACAGTAGAGCCATCCTCGATTGACTGTGTCATGTCATAAATGTCTATAATATCGCCAAATATATTAGTTGTAGAGTGATCTTTGGCTTCAACCGGGGTTCCTGTGAATCCGATATACGTAGCATTTGGGAATGCATCGTGGAGATACTTTGCGGCTCCATACTTCTTTTCAGCAGTTAATGTCTCGCGGTCAATTTTAATAGATCCGTTAATGCCGTAATGACTACGATGTGCTTCGTCGGCAATTACGAGGATATCACTACGGTCAGAAAGGAATCCTGTATCTTCTTCGAATTTCCAGAGTGTCGTGAAGATAATGCCTCCAGCGCGTTTATCTTCTAGTTTTTCAATAAGGTCTTTTCTACTCTCAATTTGAATCGGCTTTTGGCGGAGAAAATCCTGACATTTTGCAAATGTTTCAAATAACTGATTATCAAGGTCATTCCGGTCGGTTACCACAATAATAGTAGGGTTATTCATCTTGGCGATCATATTACCGGCATAAAATACCATGGAGAAGCTTTTTCCAGAGCCTTGCGTATGCCAGATGACGCCTGCACGGCCATCCGTCGTTTTTAGTGTGCGCTCGATGGCTTTCTTTACGCCATAGTATTGATGATAGGCCGGAAGAATTTTTGCGTCATCTTGGAACAGAATGAAATTTCTGATGAGATCGAGTACGACTTCTTTACTCATCATGCCACGGATTAATGGCTCATGCGTGTTATGGTTTACAGCCTCGTCGGTAATGCTAGTTTTTTTCCACTCGTTAAATCTCTGGTAGTTGCAGGTTATAGTTCCGGCTTTAGCTGTCGCACCGTCAGAAACTACCAAAAACTGATTGTAATAGAATAAGCTCGGTATATGATTATTCATATAGTTTTTGAGTTGACGGTAACCATCCTCAAGATCAACATCTTCTCGCGTCATACTCTTTAGCTCAAAGACTATCAGGGGTAATCCATTAATGAATACGATGACATCCGGGCGTTTTTCGCTATGTTCAATAATGGTAAACTGGTTGACGACTAGAAAGTCGTTATTCTCTACGTTTTCGTAATCGATAAGGTGAACGCTAGTATTCGTGGTGCCGTTCTCAAAAGTATATTCAGAAACCGGAACGCCGCCATGTAAAAAGCGACTAAATTCTTTATTATTACGGATTACATTATTCTGGCTGAGATTCTTAATCTGGCGAACAGTCTCTTGGATAGTCGATTCCTGGAGAGTAGGATTGATCTTCTGTAGAGAAGTGAACAATCTGTCTTCGAGTATTACATCGTGATAATCACGCAAAATATACTCGCCTGCAAGGTAGTCGTAACCCTGCTCGCGAAGCATATCAATGGTCATTAGCTCAAGGCTGTTTTCATCGAAGTTCATGTTCCGCTTTCTTTGCTAATTATTCAAATAACTATTTGTCTAATTAGATATCAATATTGCTTATATCTATTTTACCATTTAATAGCTCTGGAAGCAAGGTATCGCGGAGCTTGGTGAGACGCTCGTTCTCTAAGTTATTAGCCTCTATCATCTCCAGATAAGATTGAAATTGGTTAAGTATTCTCGGATCTGGTAGATAGGCTACCTCATAGTCCTCAATATTACCCTTTGTAATAAATCTGATAACCGATC
>CALIJO010000008.1 GCA_938017655.1 uncultured Candidatus Saccharibacteria bacterium | reverse complement strand
CATCTGTTTGAGATTGAAATCGGCGGTGTAAAATATCGTCGCGATGAGGATACTTTTGATACATGGTTCTCTTCTTCGCACTGGCCAATTGTTTGTACGAACTGGGAAGAGGGCTTCAAAAATGAATTCTACCCGTTAAATGTAATGGAGACCGGGGCAGATATTTTGTTCGCCTGGGTAGCCAGAATGATCATGATGGGGGTTTACGTGACGGGCGAGGTGCCATTCCGTGAGGTCTATCTGCATGGTCTGGTTTTGGATGCGAAGGGCAAAAAGATGTCGAAATCTAAGGGCAATGTGATTAACCCGATGGAGATGATTGAAAAATATGGCTCCGATGCTTTCCGTATGGGGATTTTACGTGGTCGTTCGGCTGGATTAAACCAGGCTTTTTCGGAAAATTCGGTGATTTCGAGCCGTAATCTTTGTAATAAATTGTGGAATGTTTCACGGTTCGTGCAAGGAATGGTGGATGAAAATGATGTGGATTCTCCAGAGGTGGCCGTTGTAGATTATACAACAGAAAATGCGGGTGAAGACTGGATTTGTCATGAAATTAACCGGGCTAGTTCGATGCTGGAACAGGCGATGAGTGAATATCGTTTTTCGGAGGCAGTGGAAATTGTCTATAGCTTAGTCTGGGATAAATACGCGGACTGGTTCCTAGAAAGTCAGAAGATTTTTAAGAATATTTCGCTATTAAAGAAGACTCTAGAAAATGTTTTGATGATGATGCATCCTTTTGCGCCATTCGTGACAGAAGTGATTTGGCAGAATCTTTCCTGGACTTTTGGTATGGTGATCGATGCAGGTTGGCCAGAAACCATGAAGTATGACGAGATCTCGGCGATGAATTTTGAACGTATGATTGAAGTAGTGACGAAGATTCGTGCGATGAATAATTCCTTGTCACTTCTAAATAATAATAAGAAATTTGGTCTACTTTTCGGTGAAGATGTAATGGCGATCGAAAATACATTGCTTTTGAAATTCTTATCACATGTGGCTTATATATCTTCGACTAACGGTACGCCGAGGGGTTTGAAATTAGCGATTGCAAACCATGAGTTATATCTCGATGTGACAGCTGAGGTGGTAGCTAAATATAAGGATGAGCTGACGCAGAAGATTTTGGCAGTGGGTCGAGAACTTGACGGATTAAATTCACGCATGATGAACCCAAGTTACGTGGAAAGAGCGCCAGCGGAATTAGTGAGAGAGACGCGAAATCTGATTGCAGAAAAAGAAAAGTTGATCGAAGAAATGAAGATGCAGCTAAATGTAATTTAAAGAGTTCAGCGTTTCCCTGCCATAATGTAGCCTAAAAATTCCGGCGCTTCCCTGCCATAATGTAGCCTAAAAAGTCCGGCGCTTCCCTGTTAAAATGTGCTGGAAGTTATATACAGATTAAAAAACTTCGGTGATGAGCCGAAGTTTTTTTGTGATATTTGATATAGGGGGCAGAGATTTAATCTTAATGCGTGTTTGTGTTTTTAAATGCAAAAAAATAGTGTAATTCCCTGCTAGTTTGTAATTTTACAGAGACATATTAGCATCCTAGATATATTTTTGATGATAAATTTTGCTTTCTTTTAGCATCCCTAATAAGAGTATTTTCTAATTTAATATAATTTTTGGCACAAAAATACTATGCGCTGTCTAAAGACTATATGATTCCCTTGCCTATTGTGGAAAAGGCGTGAAAATACAATGCTCCCCTGTTAAGCACATGAAAAATCTTGCATAATGTAAAATGCTAATGTTATATGCTTGACAAATAAGCATAAACATTTCCTAATAAGGTACTGATCTGTTCTTATGACCCAATTATCGAGGTGCTATCGTATTTAATATTATGTGTTCCGTTCAAAAAATTCGATAATTGTTATGTCTATATTAGCGTGAGCGGGTTGCTAAGTCAAGTGGGTTCTAAATATAGGGAAGAATTGAAGAAAAACTTATGCATTTTTGGGAAAAGTCTGGGGAATAATGGTGAAAAAAAGGGAACTAGTGCAAAAAATGCATAGGTTAGATTATTGTGTTTTGAATTAGGTTATTTAATTTGACATGCGGGAATATTTAGGTGGGGAACTAGTGCAAAAATTGCACGGGTTGGTCGGTAATTTTTTTTGATGTTGGTCGGAAAATATTAAGACAGGTTGGAAAGGGAAGAGGGTTATGTTAAAATGTGGTTGTGGCATATATTAGAAAGTTTAAGACAGCTTCAGGTGCGACTGGTGTGCAAGTTTGCTATAAAGAGCATGGCAAGGTTGTGAAACTGGTGCATGTGGGTTCAAGTAACTCGGAGTTGGGGCTGACGAAACTTTTAAGAAAGGCCCAAGATATTATTGATGCAGGGAAGCGTAGGCTTTTCTGATTGGATGATCGCAGATTAAGGTTGTTTTTGATTGATTTTAAATTTGTTTGAAGAGCGATTTAATAGGTGCGGTTAAAAATAACTGAATTTGGTTTATTTTTGATGGGTTACTGTCGGAAATTTTTGATTAGCCACTGTAAAAGAGGTTTGTTTTTGATGGTTTTCTGTTTAGCTGTTTGTTATTAAGTTTAATTTTTTTGATGGGTTTAATATGATTTATATTTTTTGTTTTTGTGGATTTTGTTTATGCTTGAAAAATTTAGATTTATTGATATGATTTGAATTAGCTTGAATATTTATTCGGCAGAGAAACGTTGGTTTAGTACATTAGGAGGTTGAAATGAAAATTACGGAAGCAAGTGCAAAGTTACTGAATCCATTTTATGATGAGATTAGTGATGATTTTTATCTACAGCTACAATTAAAGCATGTAGAAAAATGTGGCAGAATTTGTTATCTGAGTGAGCCGAAAGATCCAGAGGGAAGCACGGAGAAGTTTATTCGGATGCTGATTAAAAATGGGCATGAATCTCCATTGGAGCACGGAAGTTGCACGTTCAAGATTGTGACGGATCGGGCGATTTCGCAGGAAATCGTGAGACATCGTTTGGCTTCTTATTCGCAGGAATCGACGAGATATTGTAATTACGCGAACGGGAAATTCTCTCGAGAGATTACGGTGATTGAGCCGAGTGGCCTGGCGGAGAATGAGGCAAGAGAATGGTTGGACGCGATGGAATATCTGGAGAGAACTTATCTGTATCTAATTGATGGTGGGGTGAAACCAGAAAAAGCACGTGACGTATTGCCGCTTTGTTTGAAGACGGAACTAATGATGACGGCGAATTTTAGGGAATGGCGACATTTTCTGAAATTACGTGGTTCGAAGATGGCGCATCCGGGGATTCGGAAAATTGCTAAGCAGATTTATGAAGTTTTTAAACAGGCGATTCCGGTACTAGTGGAAGATATTGAGCTCGCGGATGCGGATGAGTGAAAGCTAGTGGATGAGTAATGTTTTTTTCAACCAAAAAAGACTCGCGGAGGACGAGTCTTTTTTAGGTGCTGAATTTTCTCGGAGAGTGAGAGAGGGAAAGTAGAATTATTAAATTGGAAAAAATATGCTATTTAATTTCGGAACGGGGAAGGATGTTGAGTTTATAAGGGTCGGAAGGTTGGACGCTGGATAGAATTTCATAATAAGCGGCGGAAGCGACCATGGCGGCATTGTCACCGGAAAATTTTGGGAGTGGGAAATAACATTTGAGACCGTGGAATTTTGTTTCGAGTTTTTTGGCGTCTTCACGGAGGGTTTGATTAGCAGAAACACCACCAGCGATGACGAGGGATTTGGTTTCGGGATTTTGTTTAATGGCCGCAGTGATTTTTTCAAGGAGAATATCAGTGGCGGCTTGATCAAAAGAAGCGGCGAGATCGGCTTTAGTGGTATCGTCGAGTAAGTCGGCGAGCTTGGAAGAAGGGAATGATATCGGAACATTGACGAGGTTTTGGACAGTACGTAGAAAAGCGGTTTTGAGGCCAGAGAAAGAAAAATCGAGAGAATTGGCGAGTGGGTGAGGGAAGGTGAAACGATGGGGATCGCCAGATTTAGCGAGATGGGAAATAGCTGGGCCGCCTGGATAGGGAAGGCCAAGAATTTTGGCGATTTTATCGAAGCATTCACCGACAGCATCATCACGGGTAGAGGCGATAATTTCAAAATGATTATGGGCGGACATGCGGATGATTTGGGTGTGGCCGCCAGAAATGACGAGGGCAAGGAGAGGAAATTCAGGTTTTTCGGTGAGCCAGTTGGCATAAATATGGGATTTGAGGTGATGTATTGGGTAAAATGGAATATGATGCAAAATACTGATGGTGCGAGCGGAAAGTGTACCAACGAGAAGTGAACCAAGCAGACCTGGGGTGTGGGTGACGGCAATGGCGTCGATCTTAGACCAATCATTCGGTTTAAGACCGGCTTTAGTGAAAGCTTGGTGGATGACTGGCTGGATGGCTTCGAGATGGGAACGGGCAGCGACTTCAGGGATCACACCACCGTAATTTGCGAAGATATCGATTTGAGAAACTACGACATTGCTCAAAATATGATCACCATTTTCGACGATGGCGGCAGCAGTTTCATCACAAGAAGTTTCGATCCCTAAAATTTTCATGAGTAAATTATACCACGAACAGAGAAGAATGGTTTTAGCGGTTTGGTTGTTTGATGGAATCGATAGGATTTTTGCCGGCAGCTTTGAGTGACGGAATAGTGCCTGAAATTAAACCGGTGAAGAGAGAGACGCCGAGAGTGATGGCAGGAATTTCTGGAGAGAAATAAATTTTGAATTCAGTGAGGAAGGCGGTAGCGAAAAGAGCAGCATAGCCGATGATAAAACCGAGTACGGCGCCAGAGAGATTGAGTAGGATGGATTCGAAAATAAACTGCAAGAAAATATTAAAGTGAGTGGCACCGATGGCTTTTCGGACGCCAATTTCGTGAGTACGTTCGGTGACCGTGGCGATCATAATACTGGTAATACTAATTGAGCCGACAATAATAGAGATAATTGCGATAATGGAAAGTAAGACGGTGATAAGTTTGATATTGGAAGAAGCAGGATGGGAAATTTGTTCTTCGGATGCGAGTTGAAAGGCGCCGGCGAGGTTAGGATTTTCGGAAAGTTTTTTATTTAGAGAATCTTTGACGGAAAGCATAGTGTTATGATCTGGTAATTGAATAAGGATTTTTTCGATAATGGGATTTAAGGTGGTTAGCTGATCGAAACTCACGAGACCGACTTGATTGAAATTAAAGCGAGTAAAATTACGAGGATTGTCTTGGTTTTCAAGAACACCAGTGACAATGTAGCGTTCACCCTTTATATTGACGGTTTTGCCAATACTTTCGGCGGTGCCAAAAAGTTGAAGGGAGAGGTTGTGACCAAGGACGATAGTCTTGAGGTTGGCATCACTTTGGAACGAACCGGTTTTGATTTTGAGACCGAGAATTTTAAGAGCTGATTCATTGAGGCCAAGAATATTACCATTAGCGACGAGATTATCACCGGAAAGATTGTAGGTGATAGGTGCAAGAGGTGAAACGGTGGCGGTGGTACTAATAGATTTTTGGACGAGTTCGACAGTTTCTTTATTAAAAGGGGAAGAAATGAGGGGTTTGGCCGTGAGAATGGAAGAAATATCGGTGGCTTCATCAGATTTTTGCTCAAGAACGAGAAGGGCGTCGTTAGTTTCGTCCTTAACAAGATTTTTGAAGCTGCCGATAATACCAAAAGTATAGACGATACTGGCGATACCGATAGCGATACCAAGAGAGGTGAGAAATGTACGTAATTTTTGGCGCTTCAAAGAAGAGCGGGCGATGGCGTAATTTGTGCGAAGCAACAATGACATTATTTGTGACCTTTCTTTTTTGCGGATTTTTTAGTGTGAGATTTGGTGTGAGCAGAATTATTTTTAGTGGATTTTTTACTTAAACTAAGATTAAATTTGAGAGCGGAATTAGATTTATTGCGCTTGATCGGAGTGACGGTGGCAATTTGGGAAACATGTTCAGTCTTTTCTGGTTTAATCTCGGTAATTTCAGGCTCAGCGGTTTCGGTCTCAGGTTTTACGGGAGGGAAGTATTCTTTGACTGGAGTAGGAGCTGGTTTTTTAGTGGAAGTTGGAAGCTCAGAAACGGTGCCAAGATTATAAGAGAGTGGTTTATTGGAAGATTTTTCTGGAGTATTTGGGATAAATTTTGGTTCAAAAGGATTAATATTAGATTCTGGGCTACGGGTAATTTTAGGGCGAGGAGTCTCCAGTTTTGGTTCCGGCGCAATGCGAGGAGCTTCAGATTTAGTAACACGAGGTACTTCAGGTTTAATAGAGAGAGGTGCTTCTGATTTAATAACTTGAGTGGTTTCAGGTTTAGGGGTTTTGGAATTGAAATGAATATCAATGCGTTCTGGAAGATTATGATCAGCGACGAATTTAAAGTCACGATCAATTGAGCCATCAATCATATGCAGCACGCGTGTGGCGTACTTGGTGAGGGCTGGGTTATGAGTCACCATAATAATAGTATTACCAGCTTGGTGAACACGATGAAGTTCTTGCATGACGGTTTCAGAACTTTTGGTATCGAGACTACCGGTCGGCTCATCGGCGAGAATAATTTCCGGATTAGCGACCAGGGCGCGAGCGATGGCGACGCGTTGCTTCTGACCACCGGAGAGCTGATATGGGTAATAATATTCTTTGGTTTGAAGGTCGAAATTTTTTAGAGTTTCGGAGGCTTTAATGATGGCCTTAGTGTGACTGACTCCGGCGTAAATAAGAGGTAGGGCAACGTTTTCGAGAACGGTTAAAGTAGGAATGAGATTATATTCTTGGAAAATAATGCCAATTTTTTGGGAACGAAGTTTGGCAAGACGACGACTACTGAAGTGAGAGGTCGGGGTTTGGTTTAGAAAATATTGGCCAGAGGTCGGGCGATCGAGAAAACCGAGAATATTAAGTAGGGTGGTTTTACCACAGCCAGATGAGCCCATGATCATAATAAATTCACCAGGTTTGACCTGCAAATAGAAATTTTGGAGAGCGTAAGATTCCGCTTCGCCAATACCAAAAATTCGATTAATGTCATGAAGTTCAATCAAATTGTTTGGGGATGTTTGTTGATTATTTACCTCTTGTGTCATTAGTCTTATTATAAACTAAAAAGAAAAATATGTTATGATTATGTAGAAATTTATTGGGTTTTTATGGCAAGGAAAAAAAAGTCGAAGAAAAGTGGGGTAAATCAGAAGAAAAATAATTATCACGCCAAGAAGCAAATGGTTGCGAAGGATTTTTCTATGGTTAAAAATTCGGTAGAAAAAGCAGAAGCAGTTTCAGAAAAAATTAGCGTGAATGAGCCGGCAATAAAGGATGCTGAAAAATTAGCAAAAGCGGAAATAAAAAAAGCAGAAGCGGCTTCAGAAAAAGCAAAAGTGGAAATAAAAAAAGCGGAAGCGGTTCCAGAAAAAGCAGAAGCGGAAATTGATGTAAAATCAAAAAAACAAACGACAAAAAAATCAGACAAGAATAAGGTGCCGCTTTGGGCGAAAATTGTAATGATTGCTTTGTCGGTAATTTTGGTTTTAATTATTGTGGCAATGACCTTGATGTATATGCTACTTTCACATTCGACCGCGGTATTTAAGGGTAATCCAATGGATATTCTGATTAGTTCAGAACTAAAGAAGGATGAAAATGGACAGACGAATTTTTTGATTTTTGGTACTTCGGAAGATGCGAAGGGGCACGGTGGGCAAGAATTAACCGATTCGATTTTGGTGGCTTCGATTAACCAGGAACATAAAACGGCGAAAGTTTTTAGTGTGCCAAGGGATCTTTGGGTAAATTATTCAGTGCCTGGCAGTGAACTAATGAGCTGTACGGTGGGAGACAGGGGGAAGATTAATGCGACCTATCTATGTGCGTTGGAAGAATATAAGAACTCGATGAGTGTAAGTAATGCGAAGGATGCGGCATCGCTATATTTTGCGAAAAAGATTTCGGAAGTAACTGGTCTTTCGATGCATTATTATGTGGCAGTGGACTGGGGTGCAGTAAAGATGATTGTGGATAAAATTGGGGGGATCGATGTGGATGTTTATGCGGATGATGAGGATGGGATTCACGATTCCTGCCAAAATATCGATTTGAAAAAAGGCATGTACTACAACATGAATGGCGACCTGGCGATGAAGCTCGCGAGAGCAAGGAATGCGGCCTGTGCGCCAGGGGATTATGGCCTTTCGAGGAGTAATTTTGACCGCGAGATTAATCAGCAGAGAATTATGAATGCGATTAAAAATAAGGTGAGTAGTATCGGAATTTTGATGAATCCGGGTCGAGTGATGAGTATTATCGATGGGCTGGGAGATAATATGCGAACCAATATTGTGATGTCGGAAGTAAGAACTTTGATTGATTTTGGCACGAAACTAGAAGGGGGAATTCAGCCGATTTCGACAGTTGATCAATTTGGTACGGGGAGAATTGGTTTATCTAGTGTGGTGATTCCAGCGGGTGCGTCAATTTATTCGGAAGGATCGTTATATAATTATACGAATTTTCAGAAGTATCTACGTAGCCAGATTGTGGTACCGAAAGAAATAAAAACGGAGAGTAAGGTAGAGTAATTTTAAAAGATTGCGAAAACGCAATCTTTTTTTGTGGGGAATTTAGTATAATGAAGAAAAGTAACCGTAAGGAGAATAAATGGCGGGAAGAGAAAATAATAAGAAACGCTTCGTGATCTGCAATACAGTGCTACTACTAATTTTAGGATTTGTATCGGGGTCTTTGACGGTTTGGGGAGTGAGTCAAATTAGGGCCGCAATGCGTGCAGGAGTCGAGGTGGATAACGTGCCAGCGATTTGCTTTGATAAAAGTGAGAAGCTGGAAAAAGTAGTCTTAAAAAATGCCAGGCTTTGCAAGGATTCGGAAAAGGAAGATGTTTCGGATATAACAAATAATGAAGCAGCGTTATTTATTTATAGCCATATGAGTTACATGAGGGATGATGGAATTGCCGCAACGGCTACTGCAGTTACGGTGCTTGGTAGTATAATGACGATTGGTTCGTTTATTTCGGCACTAGTTTATTTCTTGCATAATAAAAATAATCGCTAGGATTACGAAAAATAAAATAAGACCCTCTGGGTCTATTTTATTTTTATGGCGGAAGCGAGAGTGTGAGGCTTTTGCTTCGCAAAATCCTTCCGTTCCTCCTCGCTCGGAAAAATAAAAGTAAACTTTTATTTTGTCACTCGCTTCGTCGTCCGGGCGAACCTGCGGTTCTCATCCTCTCGCAGAGTTTTAAAAAAGGACTAGTAAACTAGTCTTTTTATAAACTTGGCGGAAGCGAGAGGATTCGAACCTCCGATACGGTTCCCCGCATACACGCGTTCCAGGCGTGCTCCTTAAACCACTCGGACACACTTCCAACAATTTTCTATATTATAACAGAATTTAGGGAGAAAATGAAGAAAACTCTGAGAAAATAGACTATTTTTATTTAATGTTTATGCTAATATGAAGGTATGTAAAGGTTAATGGAGTGGGCGAAAGGAGAGGTGTCCCATGAAAAATAAAGACGTAAAACAAAAAGAGAAGAATAAATGTAAGTATATCTTCGTAACCGGCGGAGTGCTTTCGGGGGTGGGAAAGGGAATTACAGCGGCTTCGATCGGCTCCATTTTGAAGGCGAAGGGCTTCAAGGTAACAATGCAGAAGTGTGACCCATATTTGAATGTAGATGCAGGGCTTTTGAATCCGGTGGAACATGGTGAATGTTATGTGACGCATGATGGCGTGGAGACTGATCTAGACCTTGGGCATTATGAACGCTTCTTAGATTTTGAGACGAATCGCTATTCGATTACGCTTTCGGGCTCGATTTTTAAGGAGCTGATCGAAAAAGAGCGCGCCGGAGGTTTTCATGGCAAAACTGTACAGTTGGTGCCACATTTTACGGATTTGGTGCAAGAAAAAATTATGAATGCTTCAAAAAATTCGGATATTCATATCGTGGAAATCGGTGGTACAGTGGGTGATTATGAGGGTTTGTCATTCATTGAAGCGATTAGGTTGTTTGGTAATAAGGTGGGACGCCGAAATTGTCTTTATGTAAATGTGGTTTATGTGCCATGGATTAATACCTCGAAAGAATTGAAGAGTAAGCCGGCGCAAAATGCATTAAAAGATTTACGTGGTTTTGGGATTATTCCAGATGTGGTGGTGTGTCGTACGGAAAAACCAGCACCTCGCGAAATTTGTGAAAAGATTGCGAGGTTTTCGGGAATTGCGGATGAGGCAGTATTAAATTTGCCAGATATTGATTCGGTTTATGATGTGCCGTTTAATGTTTTAAAATCTGGAGTACTAGAGATTTTGAATGATTTCGTAGGAGACGACAAAGAGCCAGATATGTCCGATTGGGAAGAATTTTCCAAGAAGCGAGCACAGAAAAATGCACGAACCGTGAAGGTGGGGCTGGTGGCAAAATATGTGGGAAATGAAGATACTTATATCTGTGTGACCGAGGCTTTGAAGGCGGCGGCGGCTTGGAATGACGTTAATTTGGATCTTAGGTGGATCAATGCAGAAAAGGTTGACGAAAAAATGTTGTCGGAAGTCGATGGCCTAGTAGTGCCAGGTGGTTTTGGTAATCGTGGAGTGGAGGGGAAGATTAAGGCTGCGACTTATGCATTGGAGAAAGATGTGCCTTATCTCGGACTATGTCTAGGGATGCAGGTGGCTTGTATTGCGAGCGCGAGAAGAGCGGGACTAATGCAAGCGAATTCGGAAGAATTTGATAAAGAAACTAAAGAAAATGTGATTTATCTGATGGATGGCCAGGAGGGGAAGGAATCGACGGGTGGTAGTATGCGTCTGGGAGATTTTCCGGCGCAATTAGTGAAGGGAAGTAAAACAGCTAAGATTTATGGGAAAACTAATATCGTAGAACGTCATCGTCATCGTTATGAAGTGAATCAAAAATTCCTCAAAGAAATCGAGAAAGGTGGCGTGGTGGTTTCGGGCACCTCGCCAGACGGAAAATTGGTGGAATTTGTTGAGGCTCCGGGGAAGAAATTCTTTGTGGGGACACAAGCGCACCCAGAACTTAAATCGAGACCTTTACGCGTACACCCACTATTTATGGAGTTTGTGAAAAGTTTAAAATAAAGAAAACTTAAAGTTCTAAAAGTGAGTTTTGAAATAGCAGTCTAAGGCTGCTATTTTTTGGTTGCGAGAACAATGAGCGAGATTTTATAGAATTTTTGTATTTTTGGGAAAAATGTTGTGTAACTAAAATTGTGATAAAATAGAGATATGGAAGAAATTCAAAATACCCTAAAAAAGACGATTGTCGAATTATACTCCGTAGAAATGGATGTAGTTTTGACACCTGCGCCAGAGAATACTGGCTGTGACTTCGCGACCAATGTGGCGATGTTGCTAGCAAAAACATTAAAGAAGAATCCGATGGAAATTGCCGAGGAGCTGATGCGTGGACTTGGCGAGACGGATTTGGAGATTAAAATCGCACGGCCAGGGTTTTTGAATTTCAAATTAAGTAATAAAAAGTTATTAAAAAATATCGATAAGTTCGAAAAAGATTTCACGAAAAATATATCATCAGACGCATATTCTGGTCAGACAGTAATTTGTGAATTTTCGGATCCAAATCCATTTAAGGTACTCCATGTCGGCCATCTTTACACTTCGATTGTAGGGGAAGCGATTTCACGTGTGGTTGAATACGCTGGCGGTAAAGTAGTAAGGGCAAATTTTGGTGGTGATATTGGACTACACGTAGCAAGAAATATGTATGGCATGCTACGTAAAATTAAAGAAATTCCGACTGATTTGACACCTGAAAAAGTGGCAGATTTGCTGGCAGAATGCTATGTATTTGGTACGCGGGCGGATGAGAATGACGCGGAGGCGCACGCGGAAATTGTGAAATTAAATAAGATGATTTTCGAAATCGCGGAAGCAGGCGAGGGGGCGGATTATAGTAATGATCCAGAACGCGCCAGGGTGGCAGAACTTTATTTCTGGGGCCGCAGGAACAGCTATCAGTATTTTGAGAATTTTTATAAGCGTTTGCAGGTAAAATTTGATAAATATTACCCTGAATCAATGGTGGCGAAGACTGGACTGGAAACCGTGCGCAGGGAGCTCAAAAACGGTGTGTATGAAATGTCGGATGGGGCGGTGGTTTACCGTGGCGATAAACACGGACTACATACCAGGGTATTTATTAATAATAAGGGCCTACCAACTTACGAAGCCAAAGATACGGGTTTGATTTTTGAGAAATATAAAGATTTTCATTTTGATAAATCAATCATTATTACTGGTAATGATATTATCGAGTATATGAAGGTGGTGCTTTCAGCAATTTCGCAATACGCCCCGGAACTTTCGAGTAAGACTTTACATATTACGCACGGCCAAGTGAAATTGCCAGGCAATGAAAAAATGTCTTCGAGAAAAGGAAACTTCTTACGCGCGATTGATGTGATTGAAATGGTGCGTGAGGCGATGGAAAAATCGAGCGACGAAAAAGTTTTGATGGGGGCTTTGAAATATGCGCTGGCGAAATATAAGATTGGCGGAGATATCATATTTGATATAAAAGAGTCAGTTTCGATGACGGGAAATTCTGGTCCATACCTACAATATTCGGCAGTGCGCGCGAAGAAAATTTTAGGTAAAATTTTCAGTAGCCAAATTAGTGGTGATCTAAATAAAGTGGAAGATGAAGCGGAAGCTTTAATTTCGGAGACTGATTCGGCGGAAAAAGAAGCGAAATATCTCGCGAACATTTCGATTTATGAACGTAATTTGATGAAAAAAATAATTCAATATCCAGATGTTTTGAAGGAAACAGTGCGTGAACTTTTGCCAAATAAGATTTGTACTTATCTCTATGAATTAGCGCAAGAATTTAGCCGTTTTTATGAACACGTACAGGTGGCAGGATCAGAATTTGAGCTAGAACGAGGTAAAATTATTTTAGTTTACCTAAAGATTTTGACTCACGGCTTGAATTTATTAGGTATCGAGGTACCGGAGCAAATGTAATGCCGAAAAAAGCGAAATTGCTTTGGATGGATCTGGAGATGACGGGTCTAGATCCAGAAAAAGATAAGATTTTGGAAGTAGCGGTAATTGCGACAGATTGGGAATTAAATCCGATGGCGCAAATGACAGCGACGGTGAAGGTTTCGGAAAAATTGATTAAAAAACGCATGGTGGGTGAGTTCTGGGAAAAACACGAAGAGACTTATCAAAAACTTTGTGAACAAAACAAGGCTGGGCTTCCAGTGAAGGAAGTGGAAGAGATGCTTCTAAAATTTATCGATGATCATTTTGGTGAGGAAGTTTATTTAGCAGGGAATTCGATTCATCAGGATAAAAGATTCATTGTAAAAGAATGGCCGAGATTGAATGAACGTTTGCATTATCGAATGCTCGATGTGTCAGCCTTTAAATTGTACTTTGAAAATGTGATGAAGAAAAAATTCACCAAAAGGGAAATGCATTTGGCACTGGATGATATTTTGGGTTCAATTGAAGAATTAAAATACTACAGTAAATATATAAAGAAATAAGATGTTTGAAATTGAAAAAGTAAGTGGAATTGGAAAATTTAAGAAAGAGCGATTTTTCGATATTCACGCGGATACAAAAAACGCAAATTTAGAGGAATATATCTATTTGGCGCCAAATGAAAAAGTATTTTTGGTGGAACGAAAAAATACATTGGAAGTTAGATGTGACCGAAATTTGTCGAAATTATTAAAAGAAGAATTCGAATCAGTAATGACTTCGCGTTATTTCGGTGTGGGGGGAGTAGAAATTGTGCTGAGTGGCCAAGTGGAAGAAGATAAGATTGAGGACTTGGTACGATTAAGCTATAATCTGACTAAAGAAATGGTGGATTAGAATTCTAGGATGATAAAAATAGGTCGAGAGGGCCTATTTTTATTTAGAATAATTTGCCAGAACATTAAATTTTCCATATAATGAGCCTATGAAAAAAGAATTAAAGAAACTTAAAAAGAATGTCGAAAAAGTGAGCAAATCGAACTTTATGACAGAATTTAAGGAATTCATCAATCGCGGTAACGTACTCGATCTTGCAGTCGGTGTGATCATCGGTGGTGCATTCCAAAAAATTATTTCATCACTAGTAAGTGATATGATTATGCCATTAGTTGGCTTGATCGCGGGCGGAGTAGATTTTCGTAATTTGGAAATTACGATCCCAAATCTATTTGGACAAGATTCCGCAGCTCATATTCGCTACGGAAACTTTCTACAAAACATGGTAGACTTTGTGATTATCGCTTTTTGTGTATTCTTAATCATTAAGATTATGAATAAATTTACCAGCAAATTCAAGAAAGAAGAGAAAGAAAAAGCCGAGCCAACTACTGATAAACAAATCTTGGAAGTCTTGAAAGATATTCGTAAGCACCAGAAATAAGTTTTAAAAAAATAGGTCGCGAAGAGCGACTTATTTTTAAGCCGTGACTTAAGAGTTTCACGAGATGGTTTCTCAAGTTTTACGAAGCGTATTTTTGAGTTTTACGAAACGTATTTTGGAGAAATTTTGTAGGTTTAGATAGCAGAAGATTTGAAATTTTCGTATTGAGACTTAATATTTTCAAGGTTTTTAACACGCTCGATGGTGTTGGCCTTAACCTTTTGATTAGTGGTACGAGTTTCGGCTTCGGTTTGGTAATTAATTAAATAGGCCAGAAGTAGGGGGAATTCACGTAGGGCAAAACGATCAAGACGAGCGGAAATACGACCATTTTGGAATTTTTCGGCGATTTTTTCGACGGTATTTTTTTGGTTAGTTGCAAGCTCCGATTTATTAAAAGTAGACTCTAGTTCGGCAATACCAAATTCAGAAGTTAGGAGATTTTTTTCATTCAATTCAAGTTCGACAAGTACGGCTTGAAGGGAAGCAGTGATACCGCGAACATCGGAGGATTGCATATAGTCCTTATATTTGTCGATAAGTTCCTCGTTCATATATTTGGCGAGGTAATAACTCGAAACCAAACTATCGCGATCGCGGTTTTCGACGATTTTTTTAGTGCCAGAAAAAATACTGAAAAGAATTAAGATAAAAATAACTCCAAGAGCAATAGAAATATTACGCAGGGTAAGATAAGGAATGATTTTATCGAGAAAACCAAAAGGAGAACTCTTTTTGCCTGAATTCGGCTTGGAAGAATTAGGGGCGATTTGTTGAAGATAAGCCATATTGTCCATGCTTTAATTATAGCATAGAGGTTTGTTATAATTATATTATGCAAGATGCGAAGGAGGAAATTCGAGCCAGGCTGCCGATCGAAGATGTGGTATCGGAATATATTGAGCTGAAGCGAAGTGGTGCAAATCTGAAGGGACATTCACCTTGGGGTGTCGATAAAACACCTTCGTTTATGGTTTCACCAGATAAGGGGATTTGGCATGATTTCTCGGCGAATAAAGGTGGGGATATTTTCTCGTTTGTAATGGAGGTAGAGGGAATTAGTTTTCCGGAAGCTTTGGAAAAATTAGCGGCGAAAGCGGGGGTGGAGTTAAAAAAATACTCGAATGGAGACATGCAAGTATCCCGCACAAAGATGAAGATGCGAGAAATTTTGGAGCTGGCGACGAAATTTTATCAAGCATGCCTAGTGAAAAATGAAAAAATACGAGATTATGTATTTTATCAGAGAAATTTAGATCGTAATTCGATTTTGAAGTTTCGAATTGGCTATGCGCCGAGTGGGAAAGATTTTTTGGTAAATTTTTTGAAAAAACGTGGCTATAAGGAAGCGGAAATTAAAGAGGCGGGCTTGATGAATCGCTTTGGTGGAGATTTTTTCCGTGGTAGGATGATGATTCCGTTTATTGATGCAAGTTCCGATAATGTGATTGGTTTTACAGGGAGAATTACGGAGGCTGGTGAGCCAAAATATTTGAATACTTCGGAAACTCTATTATTTAATAAGGGTCGATTTATTTTTGGTTTAAATTTGGCGAAAAAAGCGATTAGGGAAAATGGTTTTTGTGTGATTGTGGAAGGGAATATGGATGTGATTTCGTCGCATCAGGCGGGGGTGCAGGAGGCGGTGGCGACTTCTGGTACGGCAATGACAGAAAACCATTTGAAGATTTTAGCGCGGCTGACTTCGGATATTCGTTTAGCCTATGATGGCGATGCGGCTGGGGTAGCGGCGACCGAGCGAGCGATTTTGATGGCAAGTAAATTGGGGATTTCTTTGTCGGTGGTATCGGATTATGATAAGGCGAAAGACCCGGATGAATTGATTCGTTCGGCACCAGAAAAGTGGCGAGAATGTGTGATGAAGCCAGTGCCAGCGATTGACTGGGTGCTAGGAAAATATGAAATTCGATGTAATTTGCGTACCGGAATGGGGAAGAAACAATATTCGGATTTGGCGATGAAATTGATTGTGGAAATTCAGGACCCGGTGGAGCGTAAACATTACGAGCAGATGGTGGCACGAAAATTGGAAGTGACAGTGGAAGACTTGAAAGAGAAAAAAGTCCAGGTGGAAACTGTGAGGCTTAAGCCGGTGAAAGAAGTGAACGAGGCGGCTTCACCGAGTATTCTGAAAATACTCGAAAATGATTTACTCGCAATTTTGGTTTATGGGGGAACGGCAGGAGCGGAGATTGATTTGGAAATTCCGACGGATGAAGTGAAGCTGGAAGAATTGTCGTTAATTTTTGAGGAAAAATTTGCGAAAAAAGCTGAAACAGAACTTTCGAAATTAAGTCAGGAACTGCGTCAACGCTACGCGGTGGAACGTAATAAAGAGAAAAAGAAACAATTGATTTTAGAGCTTGAATCTTGTGAAGACGAAGAGCGAATGACGGAAATTTTGAAGGAAATTGAGCGTTTAGGCTAGAAAAAGTGTGAGGCGGGAGTTAGATTTTGTCGGCATTTTTTGAGGTTGGCTGGTTGATTAAGATTAAAATAAGCGTTATACTTAATTTAATTTGAGGAATTAAAATAATAATGAATCCAAATAAATTAGGCAGTGCGGCTCCAGGAGGTGGAGTGGAAAAAACGGGTAACTTTACGGCGGAGCAAAATCCGGTGAAGAATTTTGAGGCAGAGAAAAATTCAGAAAAGCCAAAGACCGGGGCGGAAATTTTTGAGATGAAGATGCATCAAATCGCGGACCGTCGTGATATGATTGAGCGGATGAAAATGGAGGGGAAGCTGGGTTTTGATGATTATAAAACTAAGAAGCATGCGTTGGACTTAGTTGAAACTAAATTGACGAAGCTTTATGATATTTATGAAAACCGTGAGACGAATGAGGCGGAACGCGAGAAGGACCTTGAAATCCAAAATCGTCACCTCGAAGAGAGTAAAGATTCTTTGAGAAGCCTTAGCCAAGATAAGGAACTGCCACGAGACGAAAAAATGAAGTTGATGGAGAGTTTTTCACAGCGCTTAGTCGAGAGTTCCGAAAGAATAGAAGAAATAAAGAAAGCTCGTGAAATGGATGAGCGGGTTTATCAGCTGTTTGGTGGAAAATCGGGCGAGGAAAAGGCTGAGGCCGAGACTAAAGAAAAGACTGAAAAGGAAACCGAGGGAAAAACTGAAGATAAGACTGAGCTAAAAACTGAAGGAAAATCAGAAACTTCAGTGGAAGATTCTGCGAAGACTAATGAATCGAAAACTTCAGTGGAGAATGAAGCTTCTGAAAAGAAAGAGAAAAAACCAACCAGGACTTTTTCTTGGACAGGCGGAGTAGGCGGCCCAATGTTCTTTCCTGGAGGAAGTGCATCGACGGTAAAAGTAAATAAAACAACTGAAAATGGTACGACTGATGTAAAACCGAAGCTTTAAATGTGGTACAAAAAGAGGCATTGAGACAGGCGGAGGAGAAATTTTTCTATGAGAACCTGAAAACACTTGGTGGGGCAATGGCGGCGAATGGCTATAAAGAGATGGATAATCTAAACTTTTTGAAGCCATTAGAAAAGCCAGAAGCTGGTAGTCCAGAACTTGCATTTTTTGATGAACGAAATAAGTTGCACAATGAATCGATTGAGAAGATGAAATCCTTTGAATCGAAATTTAATTTGGATAAAATCAAGGCCGATGTAGGCCGTGCAATTAATGGTAATGCGAAGTTAGAATTTGGGATTGGGCTTTATCGTATCGATGCTTCGAGGAATGAGCTACAGAATATTATTGATGACAAAAGAAGTAGTGAAGAAGAAAAACAAAAAGCGATGGAAGAATTGGCGATGCTTGATCAGGTGAAGGAGGGTTTCTTAGAAAATATAGGTTCTCATATGGGTGAGAGATATTCCAATGAAGAATATGCTTCGGTTCCAGAGAATGAAAAGAAAAACGCGAACAGATATCTCTTCTTGCAAAAAGTTAGACAAGAGATGAAAAATCCGATAAATATTTTGCGAGCAAATTTGAGAATTGCGTTTGGGAATAAAGATAAAAATAAGGGAAAGGGGTAGAAGCAGAAAATCAAGGGAGAGATTTTTTGACATGTTTGATTTTTTGTGATATAAATTGGTGCAATGGGAAAAAATGTCGTGGAAGAAGATAAGAACAAGATCAATGAGGAAGAAGACGTTCTCAACTCTTTTAGTCTGGATGGTGCGCCAGAGCCGGAATATGATGATTTAGTCTCGGAAGATGATTTGACAGATGAAGATCTCGAGATTACGGCAGAGAACGTAGATCAGTTCTCTGATGACTCGGTGCGTTTATATCTGCGTGAAATTGGTAAGATTCCACTACTTTCGAATGAAGAGGAAGTAGATTTGGCCTATCGCATCGTGAAGGGTGAGAAAAAAGCCAAAGATAAAATGGTAGAAGCCAATATGCGCCTAGTGGTTTCGATTGCAAAACGTTATTCGGGTAGAGGTTTGGATTTTCTAGATTTGATTCAAGAGGGAAATACGGGGCTTTTGCGCGCGGTAGAGAAATTTGATCCAGACAAGGGTTTTAAATTCTCGACTTATGCAACTTGGTGGATTCGTCAAGCAATCACCCGTGCGATTGCCGATCAGGCAAGAACGATTCGTATTCCAGTACATATGGTGGAAACGATTAACAAAGTACTGCGTGCAACGCGTAAATTAACCAATGAACTTAACCGTGAACCGACCGTGGAAGAAATTGCTAAAGAGATGGGCATGGAACCGGAAAAGATTGATTATGTAATGAAAATCAAGCAAGATATCGCTTCACTCGATGCAACAGTGGGTCGCGATGGTGATGATGAAGACTCGGTGCTGGGTGATTTTATCGAGGATGAAGGTCGAGTTTCGCCAGAAGATGCAGCGGCAGCACAGATGTTAAAAGAGCAAATTGCGGAAATTCTTTCTAGCCTTTCGGAACGTGAGCAAAAAGTAGTGAAGCTACGTTTTGGTATTGGTGGTGGTCGTCCACATACTTTGGAAGAAGTGGGCGCGGAATTTTCCGTGACGCGTGAACGCATTCGTCAGATTGAGGCGAAGGCCTTATCCAAGCTTCGTAAACACAAAGATACGAAAAAACTGCACGAATATTTACATTAAAATAGGGGAGCGGGTGATTTTCGGACGGGAAACTGTGCGAAAAACACAAGATACGCTATAATGAAAGTAATGAAAAATTTTTGTCAAAAATTATTAAACTTACTGCCGGTTTTGGCAATTCTTTGCGTTGCAACGGTTGCGTTTTTACCGGGAACTAGAGTATTTGCCGGAAGCTGTGGAGATATACCTACAGCAATCATCAATTGCCCGGACGGAGATAGTGAAAAAGCTTTCTTTTCGGTTATCGGTAGCGTAGTGAATATTTTGACTTACGGGGTAGGAGTCGGTGCGGTGGCTGGTTTCACCTATGTCGGTTTTCTCTATATGACTTCACAAAATGATCCAGGAAAAATCAAAACAGCGAAGGATCGCGCAATGCAAATTGTGATTGGACTTCTGGTTTATGCTTTGATGTGGGGAATTTTGAACTTCCTTTTGCCTGGTGGCATCTACGGCAAAGGGAATTAAAATGTCGAGGAAAGCCGATCTTGAACATATTAAGATTCGCCTAAAAGAACTCGCGGGGGTAAGAACGCGAGTGATTTTGGTTTGTAATTGCAAGAGTACAGGTCATAAGCGAGTTGAAAAAGAAGTGGTGAAGCCGCTTCGTGAATTTATCTTACAGCAAAAGGGAATGACTTTTTTGCGTTTTGATGTGGAATCGCCGACCTTGGAGGAAAATGCGGAGAGACTCTCGAAATTAATTATGAATGGAGATGTGGTGCTTACGGCTGGTGGTGATGGTACGGCAGGAATCGGGGTGAACGGGATTATGCAATCTGGTAAGGCGGCGAAATTTTATGTAATTCCATACGGGAATTTTAACGATATTATTCAGATTTTACGGCCAAATTCGGGTAAAAAAGTTTACCCGATTGAAGCCTTGATGGATGGAAAGCATTTTCGTTACGCTCTGGCGTATTTTACGATTGGCATGATGGCAGAATCGACGAAAATTTTTGATGATGAAAAAGTGCGTAGGAAATTGAGAAAATCGAAATTTAATCTAATCTTTTCTTTGAAGACGCTTTTGATGTGGTTTTTCGTGAATCATAAGAAAGACTATATTACGGTTGATGGTCAAAAATATTCAGATATTTTAGTGGTGAACGGTAAAAATGTGGCGAGATTGATGAAGGGCGGGGAATATTATTTAGGAGAAACTTTTCTATATACGGAACAACGTTTGAATAATTTTTTTGCCATGGTGTTTTTTATGTTGCAGGCTATGTTTAGTGGAATTCCAGGGAAAAAATTAAAAAATAAGACGATTCGCTTTGAAGAAAAGCAGAGAATTTTTATTCAATCAGAGGGCGAATATAAAGATTTGGTAGTGCGAGAAATTAGCTTCCTGAAGAGTAAAAAGTCGATTGAAATCCTGTAAAAAAATTAAAGATTTCTATTTCGCTTATGTTATAATAAGGTTATATGAGTCTATTACGTGGTGTGGGCGATTTCTTCGCATTGGATATTGGAACTAACTCGATTCGCATGATTCAATTGTCGGGCGATATTGAGAAGGGTTGGGTGTTGGAAAAATTCGCCTATGTGCCGGTGGATCAAAAAATTACGATGGATGATTCGGAGCAGGGCCGTAGGAAATTAGCCGAAACGATTTTGGGTGCCAAAAAACAGGCGGGTATTACTACTAAAAATATCGCGATTGGCTTGCCAGCGCGCAAAACTTATACAGCAATTATTGAAGTACCAAATGCTCCAGAGAAGGAATTGGCAAAAACTGTAAAGTACGAATCTGATCAGTATATTCCGATGGCAGTGGACGATGCGAAGATTGATTTTGCAGTGCTTGGAGTATCGCCTAATGATAATATGAAGGCAGAGATTTTGATTTCATCTACAGATCGTGCTTATGCGGAAGAGAGACTCGAAGATATTGAAATGCTGGGGCTAAATGTGATTGCACAGGAACCAGAACCGATTGCCATGGTGAGGGCTTTATCGCAAATTGGCGTGGACGATGCAAGAATGATTATTGATTTTGGGGCAAATTCCACAGATTTAGTGGTAACGTATCTCGGTGCACCAAGGTTAGTGCGTTCGATCCCAGGTGGACTTTCGGCCTTTGTAAAAACTGTAGCGAATGGGCTCTCAATTTCAGAAGCACAGGCGAAACAATTTATTCTGCAATACGGTTTATTGCAAAATCAATTCGAAGGTAGAATTTATCAAACGCTTTCGAGTAATTTAGAAGGCTTTACGATGGAACTAGTCAAGTCGGTACGCTTCTTCCAGAACAAATACACAGGAGCACAATTTGGTGGAATTATTCTTTCAGGATATGCAGGTATTATTCCATTAATGGCGGAGTATATTGAAGTAAAAACTGGTATTTCGACAATTCAAGGTAATCCATGGCAGTACGTACGCGTCAATGAGCAGCAGCAGAAATTACTACTACCAGTGGCATCGGAATTTGGCGTAGCAATTGGACTTGCAGAAAGGAGCAATGACTGATGAAAAAAATTGATTTTAAAACCATGCATCTTTCTGATATTCCAGGTGTGATCAAAAGTATTTTCACTGGTGAAGATGACAATGAAATGATGACGGGTCAAACTGGTAAGTATGAAATTAATTTGGTGCCAGATATTAAGACCGATATGTTGAAGTTGATGAAACTACGCAACACGATTGTTTTTGTTTCAGTACTAGTAATTATTGGATCAGCAGTCTTTACGGCGTTTCTGGCAGTGATTAAAGGGACGCAAGATTTGACGATTGATAGCCAAGGTAAGCATATTGATAATCTCTCTTCGACAATTAAGGAGTATTCAGAATTGCCAGATTTCTTGAATATTCAGGACCAGTTAGCAAAACTAAAAAGCATTAATGATAAGCGTTCGGTTCTGTCACGAGTCTTTCCGGTGTTAAAAAATCTTTTCCCAACTAACAAAGATACAATTAAGATTTCGGATTTAAACGTGAATCTTTCGAACTCGACGATTAATTTCGATGCCCAGGCGAATGCGGGGGAGGAACCATATATTGATTACCGCGTACTAGAGTCGTTTAAGAAATCAGTGAATTTGATGAAGTATGATTATGGGCGTTATGTGGATACACAAGGGAATTTGATTCCATCAAGGTGTATTGAGGAAACGGATTCAGCGGGAAATATTTTGACTGATAATGGTAATACTTATGCGATTTGGAAGCGTGGATTAACTGATTGCGATCCAACACGAAATGATCATCAAAAGAAGGATGCCTTAAGTCAATCAAATAATAATTCCGATGTTTCAAATACGAAATTGAATGGCGACTTCGGGAAAGTAAAGACAAAATCGAACGTTTCAGACGATGTTGAGCATGTGGAAAATACGGAAAAAAGTGGCAATGTAGAAAATAATGGTGATGTAGTCAAGACCGATATTCAGACGATTATCCCAGATGAAAAGATTTGGCGTAGTCCACTGTTTGATCTTTGGTATAAGCATGAAAAAATGCGTACAGCAGATGATGGAATCCAAGACACGATTGATACCAATACAGAAGTGTCAGAATCGGAAGTAAATGGTGTGAAGACTCGCACGCAGAAAATTAAGAATGTAAAAAATTACATCTACACGCCTTCGATGGGATTGGATGGTAAAATTTCTAGCGTGCCACATTTTGAAAGTAGCTGTATTACTTATAAGGGTGAAAAGAATGGCGATAATGTGAAATGGTCGGCAGAGAACAAATGTTTAATGGTGCCAAATGGCATTCGTGTGACGGATTCTTCGAACGGTCGTGACTCAAGTTCGAACTTGGTTTTGCGCTTCTCAACGATTATCAATGTAGATCCAGAACTCTTTAAGTTTACGAATAAGCACATTTTAACATTTGGTCCTTCTGGTCAAAACGTGACTGACTCTTATCTCCAGGTGGAAGGCATGTTTGCTGCACCAGCCAAGGATTGTGCAAGAGACGATGTAGAATGTGTGGGACAGAAAACTTCAGCAGGAACAAACAATTAAAGAAGGTAAAAAATGAGCGAATTAATTTTAACAAAACGCGTACGAATGAACAAGATTAGGCAACAAATTACTTTGATTGTTTTGGCGGCCTCAGTCTGTTTCGGAATTTGTATGGTACTTTCGATTTATTTCATTAAATATATGAGCTTCAATAGTAAGGTGATTGCTTCGCGTGATACTTCGATTAATAACTATTACCAAACAATTAAGAATGTGGGAATTTGTGAAGATACCGATAAGGATGGTAAGTATAATGACAAGGAACTGGCGAAATGCGATCCAAACAAGGTGGATGTTTCGAAGATGGCAAATACGTTGCGTTATAACGCTTTGGTGACAATGGCGAATAATACGAACCTAGAATCGATTGCTCGTGATGGCCAGAAGAGCTGTTTTGATGAAAATAAAAATCATATCGACTATTCGAAGCTGTATTTGAATTCAAAGAACGATAATGAAAAGGCTTACAATTTGAAGATGATTAAAATGTGTTCGGCGCTGCGGGTGATTCCGGATGCCTTGCCAGCACAAAAGAACGATGAGGCCTTACTCGCTTCCATCAATCAAATTTTCCTTTTGTCTGGATTTGAACCAGAACAATTGTCGCCAGGAAATTCCTACAAAAATAGTGGAATTCCGGGTGTCTCAACTATCCCAGTTTCGATTTCAGTGAAAAAAGACGAAAAAGATACGATGAAGGTGCTTTCGAATTTGGAAAAATCGATTCGTTCTTTCAACATTGAAAGTGCACAGATTAAGTGGAGTTCGAATCTTTCAACAGAATCTTCTAAACTTGAATTAACGGCACAGGGCGCAGCGTACTATACAAAAGGTGCGGCGGTGCGCGAAAAGGATGCGACGGTTTATGCCTCAAACAAGGCACGTACTCAGGAGTCGAAAGATAAGGCAGACGAGGCGGCGAAGAAAAAGGCTGAGGAAAAAGCCAAGAAAAAAGAAGCAGAAGAAGCCAAGAAAAAAGAAAAGGAGGATGAGAAATGAAACGCTCGGATATCTTTACAGTAACTTTTGTTGCTAGTGTAGGGATCTTGCTTACTTTCATCGTGTCAAGCTTCTTATTAGGTGATCCAGATGCTAAGTATTTAAAGCACAAGACAATTGGTAAAATCACAGCAGATTTGACGAGTCCTGATCCGGAAGTCTTCAATGTAGATGCGATTAACCCAACGGTAGAAGTTTATGTGGGTAGTTGTGAAGATGTGGACCGTAACGGTATTTTGGACCGCGCCGAATTAGTGGCTTGTGGTCGCGCTACGCCGGAGACTGCGGCAGAAGAAGAGAAGAAAGAAAAAGAGGTAGAAGAGAAAAAAGAAGAGGCCGAAAAAACTTCTGATGGTGAAGATCAAGATTCTAAGATGAAGGTGGATTCAGATAAAACTTCAGAAACTAAGAAAGAAAATTAAAGGAAAAGATTTTGTTTACACATGACTCGCAGGAAAAAGTGATCCAGCTCTTGATAAGGGAAGGGTTAGTTTTTGAGTCGGATGTAAAAAGAGTAGTAGAAGAGGCGGAAAAACGCAAGCAGCCGTTACTGGCTAATTTGGTGGCGCAAAAAATTTGTGATGCAGAAACAATTTCGCATGCCACAGCGGTGATTATGAACGTGCCGTATGTGAGCCTACATAATGTGAAAATGGACCGTGAGATTTTGACATTACTACCTTACGATGTAGTTTCAAGATTGATGGTAGTGCCACTAGGGGAGAAAAACGGAATTCTTTATGTGGCGATGTTGGACGTCTCGAATGTGCAGCAGATTGATTATCTTTCGACTTTGACCCAAAAACAGATTCGCGGCATGGTGGCCAGTGAGGCAGGAATTAAAAATGCGATTGCCCAGTATCAAGGGGATTTTCGCGCGGTGGAAAAAGCGGTCAAAAATAGTGATGAGGAAGATGTAAATTCTTCAAGTGTAAAAACGATTACACAGGATTCACCAATTTCGAAGGCACTCACCACGATTCTAGATTATGCGACGAAAACAAAAGCTTCAGATATTCATATTGAGCCACTGGAGACAACACTGGTAGTACGTTACCGAGTGGATGGGGTTTTACGTAAGGTAATGGAACTGCCAAAATCGATTGAACCAGCACTAGTTTCAAGGATCAAGATTTTAGCGAACTTAAAGATTGATGAGCACCGGGTGCCACAAGACGGTCAGTTCACGGTGTCGGTAGATGGTACAGAAATTGATTTACGTATCGCAGTTTCACCAGTGATTTGGGGGGAACAGGTGGTGATTCGTATTTTGGATAAAAGTGGGACGACGCTCGATATTGAGCAGATGGGGATGACGGGACATGCGCTAGCGATGGTGCAGCGGGGGATTGAACGTCCGAATGGAATGATTTTAACTTCTGGACCGACTGGTTCTGGTAAATCGACGACGCTTTATGCTTTGGTTAAACGAATCAAATCCGACAGGATCAATATTGTGACTCTGGAAGATCCGGTCGAATATAAGATGGGCGGTGTGAATCAGATTCAGGTGAATGTGGATGCCGGTCTAACTTTTGCGACGGGGTTGCGTAGTATTTTACGTCAAGACCCAGATGTAGTAATGGTGGGTGAGATTCGTGATGCGGAAACGGCTAATTTAGCCGTACAGGCATCGCTAACTGGACACTTGGTATTTTCGACATTACACACTAACTCCGCGGCAGGTATTTTACCAAGGCTTCTAGATATGGGAATTGAGCCATATCTTCTAGCGTCGACACTAAATACAGTGATTGGTCAGCGTTTGGTGCGTCGTGTAGCCCCGAAGCGGGAAGTGGTGCATTCAACGGAAATGGAAACCAAACAAATTAATGATTTGGTAGCGAAATTATTGCCACAAAGTCAAGAACAGGTGGCGATGGTCTCGGAAGATTTGGGGTATCCGGGACTTCCAGTAGTGAATCCGAATGGCTACTCAATGATGCGGGGAATTGACGAAAGGGAAACGCCGGGTGGATATAAGGGACGTGTGGGTCTTTATGAAACAATTGAAGTTGATGATGATATCCAGAAGATGATTGTGAAACATGCAACGTCTTCAGAGATTATGCAACTGGCGAAAGAAAAAGGCACTTTGACGATGCGACAAGATGGAATGTTAAAGGCGCTAACTGGAGTGACAACCGTAAGTGAGGTAAATCGCGTAGCGTCAGATTTGGCGTAGTGAAGATAAAAAAGTTTATGGTAAAATAAAGATAAGAGGTAAATATGCAAGAAAATCAAGCACAGACGAGCGTACACTCAGCAGCCGCAGCACAGGCTGCCGCAGCTGCTTCATCGCCAATCGCAGTGCCAAATTCCGTAAAAATTGAGACATTACTAGAAGCCTGTATTAAGTATGGGGCTTCGGATTTGCATATTCAGGTAGGATTACCACCAATTTTACGTATTGACGGGTCACTAGCACCAATTCCAAACACACCAATTTTGACAACGGAGATTGTGGACACTTTGATTTTTTCGACTTTGGATTCGATGCAACGTGAAACTTTGGCGAAGGATAAAGAGTTTGACTATTCGTTTGCTTTCGGGGAAATTGCACGTTTTCGTGTGAATGCCTTTAACGAAAAAGGCCATCTTGCAGCGGCTTTTCGTTTGATCCCAACTAAGATGCCAACGATTGAAGAATTAGGTATGCCACAGGTAATTTCAGGTTTTGCGGATTATCCACGTGGCTTGGTCTTGGTGACGGGACCAACCGGTTCTGGTAAATCGACGACACTGGCGGCAATTATTAATAAGATTAATAGTGAAAAATCGGTGCATATTTTGACAATTGAAGATCCGATTGAGTTTACGCATAAATCGAAGCGAAGCTTGGTGGCACAACGCGAAGTACATTATGATACGTATTCGTTTAGTCGGGCTTTAAAGTCGGCTCTACGTGAAGATCCAGACGTGGTACTGCTCGGTGAGATGCGTGACCTCGAGACAATTAGCGCAGCGATTACGATTGCGGAAACTGGTCACTTGGTGTTCGCGACGCTACATACTAACTCAGCAGCGCAATCAGTGGACCGTATGATTGACGTCTTCCCAGCCGAACAACAACCACAAATTCGTTCACAGCTCGCGGGGATTTTGATGGCAGTTTGTTCTCAGCGTCTAGTGCCAGCAATTGGTGGCGGACGTGTTTGTGCGGCAGAAATTATGGTGGCGAACACGGCAATTCGCTCAATTATTCGTGAAGGAAAGACTCATCAATTAGATACAGCAATTCAGACTGGTGCTTCAGAAGGTATGCAAACAATGGATCGTACTTTGGCAAAATTAGTCCAACAAGGAACGGTGACCTATGATAGCGCAAGAGAATATGCAGTAGATGTACGTGAATTTGAAAGGATTGTGAAAGGCGCCTAATGAATCGATATATTTATAAGGCCCGTGATAGTAAGTCGGGCGCAATCATTAAGGGTGTAATTCAGGCAGAGAATGAACGTGCAGCCGGAAAACTCCTAATTGAGCGTGGTTATACTCCTGACACGGTGACGGAAGATACTTCGGGCGACAGTTTTTTTGATAAATTCAAAAATAAAGTTACGACGAAAGATAAAATTGTTTTCACCAGACAATTTTCGACTTTGATTGGGGCGGGATTGCCACTTTCGAACTCCTTGAGAGTTTTGATTGAGCAGACGGGAAGTAAGCCAATGCGTCGCATTACGGAATCGATTTTGGCAGATGTGGAGGCAGGTAGAAGTCTAACTCAAGCTTGTGCAAAATTCCCAGATGTGTTTAATCGAATTTATTTAGCACTACTAAAAGCTGGTGAGTCTTCCGGTACTTTGGATAAGTCACTAAAGAGATTGGCGAATCAACAAGAAAAAGATTACGCGATGGTGACAAGAATTAAGAACTCTTTGACCTATCCGGCAATTGTGCTTGCGGTAATTATTGGCGTGCTTTTATTTATGGTGATTGGTGTGGTGCCACAGGTGCAACAGCTTTACCATGATCTTGGAAAAGATTTACCAGCGATCACTAATATGCTGGTGGCGGTCACTAATTTCTTAGTGAATATGTGGTGGTTGGTGACGATCGTGCTGGGTTTGATTATCTATTTTGTATTTCAGTTCGTGCGTACTGATAGTGGTCGACATATTTTAGCAAAGATTAAATTGAATATGCCTGTATTCAAATTGATGTTTTGGCGACTATATAATGGACGTTTCGCTCGTACGGCGGAAAACTTATTGTCAACGGGTGTGTCAATTCAGGATACTTTGGCAATTTCAGCAGAAGCGATTAATAACTTGGTGATGGAAGAACAAATCAAGGAAGTTTCAGAAAAGGTGAAACAGGGTAAAACCTTGTCGGCATCTTTGAAAGAGCTAAATTATATTTTGCCTTTACTGCCACAAATGGCGGCGATTGGTGAAGAATCTGGTAAAATTGATGAAATGCTGGGCAAGGCAGCGAACGTCTACGAGGACGAATTAGATCAGCAAATTAATACGATTTCGACATTGATTGAGCCGATTATGTTGGTAATTATGACCTTGATGGTTGCAGTAATTATTGCCGGTGTGCTTATGCCGATTTATCAATTGGTGTCACAAATCCAGAAATAGAGGTAAAATGAGAAAATTATGGACAGATGGAAGCGCGTCACCGAATCCGGGGCCGGGGGGATTTTCTGTAATTGAAGACAAAAAACCGGTAGCGATGGGGCGAGAAGATTTAACGACAAATATTCGAATGGAAGGTTCGGCAATTCTGGAAGCTCTTAATGTATTAGCGGGTGAGGAAGCGGAAATTTGGACTGACTCGGAATTTTGGATTAACGTGCTGACGAAATGGGCGCCGTCTTGGGAAAAGAACGGTTGGAAAAAGAAGAGCGGTCCAATTAAAAATTTGAGTTTAGTAAAAAAAGTGTTCAAAGCTTACAGGGAAGCAAATGCGAAATTGGTCTGGGTGCGTGGCCATAATGGCACGGCAGAGAATGAGCTAGCTGATGAGTGGGCGAACAAAGCACGAGAAAATACAAATTATCCGGGACTAAAAATTTTAACGGTGGAAACGAGTGAAGAATGAAAAAAATTATTGTCAAAGCAGAAGTTAGAGACGCTGATAAATTAGAAAATCGCTTGATGAATTTGGGTTATGATTTTGATCCAATGTATTGGCAGCACTCGCGAATTTTTGTGCCACGCAATTATGAGGAACACAATAATTTTGCTCGCATGATTCTAAGAATGGATGTGAAAGCGGTGGATCGACCAGCGCGTTATAGTTTGATCTGTAAGCGACATCTGGAAAAATCGAAGATTGATTTGGTGCATGAAACTTTGGTTTCAAGTTATGCAGAAGCGGCGAATATTTTATTGCAGATGGGACTAATTATTCAATCAGAAGTTTCGAGAACACGTCAGGAAGTGGTGCTAGAGAACGGGATTACGATTTATCTTGATCAGATTGAACATGGCCGAAAATCTTATATTAAGTTCGAGGCGGTTTTGGAAAATGAATCAGAGGCTGAAGAAATACGAAATCGCATCGAAGTTTTGATGCTGGATCTAAATATTTTGCCGGATTTGGTAGTAAAAGACACTTACGGCGAAACAGCGAAGTAAAAGTGTGCTAAACTAATAGAAAAATAGTGAGGTGATATGGATTCCGAAAAGACTGAAATTACGAACTCTGAAATTCGAAAATTGAACGATTTTGATGTATTTTTGTGGGCGAATGAACTTGATGAGGTAAAAAATAATGTGTCGTGTGAACTATTTTTGTTTAACAAAAACTACACGCCGTTTAAGATTCGCTATTCTGAAAAATTAACTAATTCGGTGAAGCAAATGTTTATGGGGGAAGCAATCGCTTATGTGATTTCGGGTGCGGAAAAAGGTCTGGAATGCCGTGAGTATGAAAAATCTGATGGGGAAGACAAGGTGATTTACCGTACCGATCTTTCGAAAGTGATTCGGGCGGAAAGTTTACTAAATTTGATCGAAAAAGAATATAAAGACATCGATTATTTCACGGACAATGAGCATCAGTTCAAGAAGATGAAGGGAATTATCGCGAAGTTTTCTTATCCAGGTGGTGATGATGGAACGAAGGTTTTCTATATCGCGAAAGGTATTTCCGCAGCCTCGGCTTTGAGTGCGAAAACTTCTTGGGAATTGAATGGGGAGAGCTTTGAACCATTCTCGGCGGAAGTGGCTTTGAAGATGCCAGACGATAATCAAGTAGCCTTTGTCGATGGATCGGTGGTGATTTTTAATCAGACGAAGTTTGAAAATCTTTTTCAGTACGATTTTAAGTCACAAATGCTAGCCGAAGCAAAGGCGAAGGAGATTGAAGAAAAATACAAGCTATCTTTCGCGGAAGGTTTGACCTTGAATGCGCTTTTGATGGATAAGAAGCCTTTGGTGAAGAAGTTGCAAGACATGAATATCGAAGAGCAAATGTCGCAAGAACAATTGGTGGATTACGCCGATGAAATGAAATTGGAGCTTATGACTGATGATGACGGCGCAATTATCATGATGGATGATAAGGATTTGACGATGTTCGTGAATCTTTTGAACGAAGATTATTATGTTTCGCCAATTAACGGTAAGCGCTACGAAATTAAGTCAAAGAAATTATTAAACGAGCCGGAAGGCGAACCACCAAGAGGCTAAAATGCACCATTGTCGA
>CALIJO010000007.1 GCA_938017655.1 uncultured Candidatus Saccharibacteria bacterium | reverse complement strand
TGCTTAAGCGGGATGGTATTTTAGTTTCTGAGGTGGATAATTATCACCTTTATCCGATTGCAGATAATGATACGCCGAAGTTATCAGCAGATCGTTTGGAATATTCGCTGGCAAATATGTTCTTCGCGTACGGGTTGGCAGATTTGGCAGAAATTCGTGAAATATATGCGGATATTGTGGTGCAATCAGACGAAAATGGGGTTAAGGAATTGGGATTTCAAACGAAAAAAATCGCACGCAAATTTGTTAAACTAACTTCGCAACTATCTATATTTTACCGTGAGGATCGAACACGCTATTCGATGCAGTTTCTTGCCGATATTTTGAAGAAAATGAGTGAATCTGGAAGGATTTCGGTGACAGATTTATATCAAATGAAGGAATCGGAAGTGATTGAAATGATTTTAGCTTCAGATTATAGTGATGCTTTTTTGGCTTGGCGGAAGGCGAAGAAAATAAAGAAGGCAAAAAGTCTTGAGCAATGCCCGGACGGAGTGTACGTAGAGAATTGCCAGGCGAAAGTGCGCTATATTGATCCGTTATGGCAAGGTGAACGGATGTCGAAAGCTTGTAAAATTGCAAAGGGTTATATTGAAAAAAATTTGGCCTATAAAATGGAGGGATATTTGTATCTTCCGGGAGTAAGATTAACATAAAAAAGCCCCGGTTAAGTCCGAGGCTTGTTTTTTTTGGGGAACTAGTGATCTGAGTTATTCTCCATGAATTTTTTGGCAAAATCATAGTCTATCGCATTGTAGCGTGATGGGTCACCGTACTCAAGTAGCATTTTTCGATTAACTAATTTACTACCCGAGTCGCTGAGGTAAGCTAGGGTAAGCCAATCGATTGGGTCTTCATACTGCAATCTCGCGTAGTTGGCTTCTTTGGTTAATTCTTCAATGTCACCCCCAGCTGGCAGATAATTGAGATCGATAAAATCTTTGATGGTCAGACCATGGTAATTAACTTTGCTTATAATATACGGAAGTCCAGTAAAGTGAATGAAATCACGTATAGAGATGGCTTTCGGCAGATTTGCTAGAGTTTTTTCAGGCTTTATGCCGAGATAATCGTCACAGTGAAGGTAAATCCAAGGCTTGGAGTATTCTTTAGGTTTAATACCAATAACAGGCCACCTATTGGACGGGTCCTCAATAATGTCGTCGATAAGGTCAGCAATATATAGCAGACTTGACTCATCGATGAACTTTACTGGAATGATTTTATTGATCATTTCGCGAATTTTCCATGAATCAATACCATGAGAGTAAAAGAAATAGAGTATCTTAAAT
>CALIJO010000006.1 GCA_938017655.1 uncultured Candidatus Saccharibacteria bacterium | reverse complement strand
CTAAGGGTACCCCAGTTGATCTTCCAGAAGATCGCGTTGTCAACGAAAACCCACGCAACGGTTTCTTGACTCTTTCTAAGAAGAAATAATCTTCGACCGATTACAAAATCCCCTAAATCAAATTAGGGGATTTTTTCGTAATAAATTAAAACTTAAAATAAAAGCTAAATCCTAAACAAGAACCTCATCCACTGGTGAAAATTCGAGTTGTCCAGTTCTGATTTATTTGAACTAAACTTTTGGTTGGCATGTTTTTGTTTCGCGATGTCGCTATTAATCGGCAACATTACCATAGTTTCACCGCTAGCCTTTTTATCTTGGAGTTTTCGCGCCATCAGCTCTCGATACTCCTCGGAAGCGTAGTACTGGTTTTCCAGTTTCATATTTGAAACCTTGAGCTCCATCAATTGCTTTTCCTGCAACTTAGTGTTTAAAGTCTGTTGCAGGTTCCAATTTTTTGTAATCGATTGCACCGAAAAATAAAGCAAAAACACGAACATTGTTGGCAATAACAAAAACATGATTCGCTCTTTACTAAACAAAGAGTGTTTCACCCAGTAACGCAACTGATTAAGTTTCAGATGTAATTGAATTTTGTTATTTGTTTTCATAATTAGAATTCTCAAGAATATCTGGTGCCACCCTAATCCTTTCCCCTATTATAGCATTTTATGATAAAATAAAACTACCTTGGGGGCGTAGCTCAGGGGTTAGAGCAGGCGGCTCATAACCGCTTGGTCGTTGGTTCGAGCCCAACCGCCCCCACCAATTAATCTCTAGTAGAGATTAATTGGAATGGCAAACTTACGAACATTTGTGAGTAAGGAAACATACCATAAAGCTCCTGTGGGGCTTTATGGAACGGAAAACTTGCGGGACTCTATTCTTCGGCATCTCTCGGCCGATTTTTTCTATCAGTTTTTTGTGTCTTGAGTTTGTTTTACAAATTTTTCACTAATTCCAAAACACGATTTTCTCGCTCGACCACATACTTTTTAATCGGTTCACCTTGGAAATTCTTATTTACTTGAATCGCCTCGTCTATTGGCACAAATTTTAAGACAAATCCCGCCTCTTTTTCGCCGTCGTCCAGACTTTGTGCGCCGATCTCATTCTCAGTCTCGCATAAATAATAGTAATTATATTGCACTAAAATCACATCTTTACCATTTTTTTGCATCTTTTGTGTTAGCAAAACCTCGCCAAATTCTCGCACTGATTCGGGCTTCAAAATCATTCCGGTCTCTTCTTTGATTTCTCGTTCCAAAGCTTCAAGATGGGTCTCATCGCCCTCGATTCCACCACCCGGAAATTTATAAAAATGATATTTCTCACTATAAATCATTGCCACCTTGCCGTTTTGATCTAAAATAATCCCGCGTACCGATGGGCGATAAAACTTTTCCAAGTTCGAATCATAATCTTTTAGATCAATCGTAAAAAGTCGCTGCATAATCTTATTATAGCACCGCCCCCACTATTAACCACAGAAGAATATTCTTATTAACCCCACGAGTGATATTTGACAAAATGATACTAGGCTGTAATTCATATTGACAAAATAACATAGACATGATAGAATAAATACACTAATTCAATAGTGGATTAGGTAGACCAACCCATTTTACGAATGTATCTGGGTAGTATATTAAAAAAGGAGGTTATTCGTATGAATAACAAGAGTGTAGCTTATCCCATCATTAATGGACCAAGCAAGAGTGCTTTGTTTGACTCGTGTAAGTACTGTTATAGTATGGATGTGAAAATTCATGTGAATTTCACTATCTCACAGGGTTATTCAAACCACAGTAATGATGCCACCAAGCTGTATCTACCGATGCAAATTGCCGATATTGCGATAACCGGAATTCAGCATGAAGATGGTTCTGGGGAGAGCTTTAACCTAGAAGGTTGCTGCAAAGTGGATATAGATTATCACATTCGGAACGATGGTGTTCGCCGTTATCGATATCGCCGATTTTCGGCATATTATAACGCCAAGAGCCGTAAAGGAAGTTTCACTCTTACCACTGATTAAACCTCCTTTATAAAACCTATGTACCCGGGCGTTTAGCCCGGGTATCTTTTTGGCGTAAAAATCCCTAATATGGTATTTTTCTTTTATATATTATAACCTCTTATGCTATAATTTAGTTATGAAAAAGAAAACTTGGTGGAGGTCAGGCTTTACGATTATCGAGGTGACGCTTGTGTTGGTGATTACTGGACTTCTCGTTGTCTCAGTTATGGGTTTTCTTTCTGGTAATATTAATAATCGCCGCTACATCGATTCTTATAACGAACTTTCTGCTACCCTGAAATCAGTTTATTCCTCAGTAGTCAATGTTAAGAACCCTCGCGAGGCTGATGAAGGAAGCAGTATTTATTGCACGCTTAATACTATGTGGAATGAAAATGGTGGGTTAGTTTCTAATTCTACCTCAGATAATTTTCCAGGACGTACTCGCTGTGCCATCTATGGTAAGCTTGTCACTTTCGGTGAGACTAATCCCGATACAAACCAACCAGATCATAATGTGCGAATTTATGATGTGATCGGTCGTATTTATACCCAAAATCTCGACATTGAAAATGCCTCTGGTGACAACGCTCTGGTTTCATTAAGGAGTATTGGTGCTAATGTTATTACTATGAAGAGTGAGGCTAATACTTGTCGGATGACTACTGCTGGTAATTACGATGTTTATGAACCACTTTGGCAGGCTCGCATTGAGAACCCCGAAAATCACGATTCTTTTATCGGGGCTTTTCTTGTTACCCGCTCACCAATTTCTGGTACCGTCCACACCTACATTTATGACGAAAAAGGCAAAACCTTTAATATTAATCAATTCATGCAAAAAGTAAATAATGAATATGTTGGTAACGGTAGCTGTGAATATGGTGGTATTGGTTCTGTCACTAGCGTGGTGGCAGAGGCTGGACTTTATCCGGCTTTTGGCACGCTAAATCGCACTGAAGCTAAAGGCTTTTATCTTGAAAATGTTAAACTTCAAAACAAAAAAGATCTCGATATCTGCGTTGGTTCGGAAAATCATTCATTTAATAGTATCGCTCGTCGCGCTATTCGTATTCATGCTGATGGCAGTAATTCCACGGCTGTTGAATTGATTGATATTGATAGTGAGGAAAATCCATGTCGAAGTTAAAGCCTTTCATTAGCCGTCGTGGTGACACTATTATTGAAGTAACTTTTTGTTTTGTGGTTTTTATTTTAGTCTCCGCCATTTCAGTTTCTATGATGAATCGTAGTTACGCTAAGATTCAAAATTCTTTGCAAATCACCACAGTCCGTAATGAGATTGATGCTCAGGCTGAAGCTCTGCGTTTTATTCACGATGCTTATATTTCCGAACGTGCTTTGGTTAAATCCAGCGGACAAGATGATTCTGGTAAATGGCAGGAATACCGTGCAATTTGGGAACGTCTAACTAGTTTTAATAATGGTATGTCCAATAGCCCGACTGAAATTTCTAAATTTGAAGCAAATAGGTGCTCTGAATATTACGATAAAAATAATATTGTAGGTGATAATCACAATATCTTTGCCGATAAGGCCTTTATTCTAAATACACGTAGGCTTAAGGCTTCCGATCCAGTAAACACCATTCTTTCTGCCACTGATTTTCCAGGAATTTTTCAAGAATCGCCACTGGCTCCCCGCCTAGTTTTCTCTTCGACTTCTACGGCTGGGACTTCGAATGGGGAAGATACTGATACCACTAATCTTAATGAAATTAATGACGACACTAATTATCGAACTACTCCAGTTTTTAATAATCTTTATCGTGCCGAAGGAATTTGGATTATAGCTGTCCGTGACTTTACCAATGTCCCATCCAGTGCTCATTTTGACGCTAAATATCGCGAAGACATGGATAAAAATTATCCTCCAGAATTTTATGATTTTCATATTCGCACTTGCTGGTATAGTCCAGGCGAAATCACCCCAACCACCATCGGTACCATCATTCGCTTATATAATCCAGACTACATGAAGAGAGGTTAAGCTAGGTTAAATTATGCATCGAAAAACTCCACAATCTAAAACCCATATTCAGCAAATTTCTGGTTTCACCATCATTGAAGTGACTATTTCCTTGATATTTATTTCAATTCTTCTGCTTTCGGTAATTTTTGTCGCAGTACATCTCTCATCAATTTATCAAAAGGGAAATATCATGAATGCAATCAATTCCACTTCGCGTTTACTAGTGGATGATTTTCAACGCGGCATTGCCACCTCGCCGGCGCGCTCTTTGTCTGATATTTGTCGTGTCGAATATGCCTCAAATTCCAATGAACTAAATAAATGCTTACAAGATCAAGCAAGGCTTTATGTTTACCAGCAAAACTACGGCACCATCAAGGCCAAGCAAACTGGCAAGATTCTCGAAAGTGTGCCACTTTCTGGTGTTTTCTGTTCTGGGCGTTATACCTATCTCTGGAATACTGGCTATGTCTTAAATTCCATTGATTATGAAATTGTGAGTGGTAGTCGCGCGACTTTTAGCGATGGCGACACGGAAATTGACGATTATCGTCTGATTAAGATTGAAGATTCCGATCGCACAATTTGTCGTTCCCATATGGAAGTCGTGGCAAACAATAATCGCATATACAAGGTGGCGGATATTGCTCCGACTTATAAATTGACAGGTACTGAATATAAAGAAGTTATAAAAAAGAACAACGAAGACATCGCACTTTATGATTTGACGGTTTTTGCGCCAACCGAGCATACTCTCACTATGCAGCATTTTTATAGCGGTACCTTTATCTTGGCTACTTTAAGGGGTAATGTCGATATTACTGGCACCGGTGAATTCTGCAAAACACCACCAGATATAGGTTTATCTTCCGGTTTTAATTACTGCGCCATTAACAAATTTAATTTTTCCGCTAGGACTTCGGGCCAAAATAGAAAAGGAGAGGAATAATGAAAAAACTACTAACTACTAAGCGCGGTGCCACCTCCATTGTTGTGACGATTTTTGCCATACTTTTATTTAGCATTATCGTGATTGGCTTTGTACGCCTCACTCTTTCTGAGGCTGGCCAAACTAGTAATTCTGATCTCTCGAAATCCGCCTACGATTCTGCTCTTGCTGGTGTGGAAGACGCTAAGGTTGCTCTTCTCAAATATCATGAATGCTTGGACCGTTATCAAGAGGGTGGCTCCGATATTAATTGTAAGGAAATCATTGAAGCTATGCAGAATGGTATTAAAAATCAGGACTGCAATACCGTGGCTAATGTCCTCAGTCGCACCACTGATGAGCAAAAAGGTGTCACTATTCAAGAAGTAAAAAATAAAAATCTTGATCAAGGCCGTGGTGCTGATATGGTGCAAGCTTACACCTGTGTAACTCTTAGGGAAGATCTTAGCGATTATCGTTCATCTTTGAGTGGCGAAAATCGTCTCCGTATTGTGCCAATTCGTAGTGATAAAATCAAAGAATTGAAATATATCAATATCAAGTGGTTTTCCGATACTAATTACGCTAAACTCTTAAGTATTGGCCACCAATTATCCTGGAGCGAAAATGCCTCACTGCCATCCGGTCAATATTCCTTGGTGCCACCATTGATTAATGCTTCTTTCTATCAAGCCGACCGTAATTTTAAGATGAGTGATCTTATCACGGCTAGTGGTGACAATTCTACCGACCAAGGAACGATGTATCTAAGACCAAGCAAGAATGGTACTAATGAAATTGGAGCTAGTGAAGTTTCTCGTACCTTTGATAAGCACAAGAATGAACTTTTCTATGTTAAGTGTCAGGGGGGCAACTTCTTCTGTTCACTCACTTTTGAAGTGCCGAACACCTTTCATAATTCCAATGACCGTAACATTGGTGCTACTTTCTTAGTACTGTCACTCCCTTATGGCGCTCCAGATACTGACTTTGCGGTTTCACTTTATGATAGCAAACGTAACCCGATTGACCTTACTGGCGTGCAGGCTAAGGTTGACTCCACTGGTCGCGCCAATACCCTATATCGTCGCATTGAGGCTCGCGTCGAATTGGTCGATAATTACTTCCCATATCCAGAATTTGCCATACAGCTAAACGATGATAGAAACAATGTCACTCGTAAAACTTTCTATACCACGAAAAACTGTTGGTATATGGAAGATGGCGACAAGGATACCTGTCCTAACTATCTTGAAAACGACGATTACGCCAATCCAGAGCAATAATCCTGGATATGAATGAACAGAAGATAATCAAACAAGCAGAAGATAGAATTACTGCCAACGCGTACAGTCATTACGCTAGTGATTTGATTTATAAAAAAACCACTGAGCTTGGATTGTTTGAAGGTATAGATTTTGAGTACTACGCAGATAATTATGAAAATATCTCTGTATTCAGATTTAAACCTAAGCATGAAAGGTCAGTTTTTGATATGCGAAAATTTTTAGATGATTCGATGGTGAGTGACGAATCTATCGATCGAGCCATCAAGCGAATCTTTCTTAAATTTAAAATAAACAATGGAGAAATAGACAATCTAAAAACAAAACTTTATTCATATATACACACCTCAGATTTTCGAAAGGGGCAAATTTCGGATGAAGTTAATTATTTTTCTGTCAAAAGACGAAAGAATTCGGATAGTTTGAAAGTTATTTTGTATTTTTATAATATCGCTAAGGGATTAGCCCCACTGGCTACCTGTCTTCTGCGTTATTTATCTTTGATTCTAGATCAAATTCTATACACGGATAATTCGAATATATTCTTGCTCGGTAATGATACTTATTCTGATTTTTTAGCTGATGAAGATTTTTATGGCCTGCAAAAAGAAGTGTTCTATGAAAAACCATTACAGAAAACCGCACTAGAACAAAACACCCAAGATTTTAAATCGAAAATTTTACACGCAGATATAGTGCACAGAATTTACAAACAAGTATCCGACAATGTAGAGATTTCAGATGAATTACTGTTTAATAATTGTGGTTATATCGTAGATAAATCTTATTGGACACAAATAAAAGAGGCTCAAATTCAATATTTGCTTCAGGATATTAAGATAGAACTGGAACTCGGCAGTTAATATTTGACAGAAAAATCGTTGTAGATTATAATAACTACATACGTCGCGGGGTAGAGCAGCCTGGTAGCTCGTTTGGCTCATAACCAAAAGGTCGTTCGTTCAAATCGAACCCCCGCCACCAAGCTTTAGAACCATCAGGTTCTTTTTTTATTTAGACTTTCATCTGAAATTTATATTCAAAGTAAAATCCAGCTACTACTTTGTCCGTATCGATAGTTTTTTACATCAAATTCTTGGCCGCTATCCTCATGATATCGGAGAAACTTTCATTGATGTGAGGCATTGAAGCGTGTTCCAAGAGTGTTAAATCGCCATACATGCCAGCCACAATCTCCATCACTGCGAGGTCTGCATTTTTGGCCACAATTGTCGCACCTAGAAGTTTCTTATCTTTGTCGCAAATTAACTTCAAAAACCCTAGTTTCTCTCCCGCAATCAGGGAATGGGTAGTTTCAATTTCTGGCACAATCACAATCTTGCATTTAATACCACGTGATAAGCAATCTTTTTCCGTCAATCCGACCGTCACAATTTTTGGTGTGGTGTTTAGTACGGTAGAGAAATGGCGATAAGTTAAAGTTAGCTTATTACGCTTTAAGATATTGTTTACCGCTAGTGTTCCTTCATAAGCCGCTTTTTCTGTCGAATAACCAACGGACTGCTTAATTGGATTTGCTACCACATCTCCGGCCGCAAAAATATGACTCACATTGGTTTCGAGTTGATCATTCACGACTATCCCCTGATTGCTGAATTTAATCCCTGCATTTTCCAGACCGAGTTCAATATTTGGACGATTATTAATCGCAAAAACAATCGCTTCCACACGCACTGCCTTCTCATCAGCACCACGTTTCATTATTACTTTTACGGTGGCCACTCGACGTCCATTTGAGACCGTTTCATTTTTGTCCTTCTGAATCGCCACAACCTTTGTGTTAGTGAGAATCTTGATTTTTAGCCCCGACACTAACTTATTTGTAACCACTTCAATTGCTTCTTTATCATAACCTTCTAGAATCGTATCTTCTTTTTCTGTCACAATTACCTTGCACCCCATCTTTGCTAGGTATTCCGCAGTTTCAATTCCTTTTTTTCCGGCCCCCACTACTAAGACGATTTTTGGCAGCTTCTTTACACGCATAAAGATGTCTTCCGGCAAATAGTAGTTCGTAGTTTCAATCCCTGAAATCGCACTAAGATTCATACTTCTGCCAGTACAGACCAAGAAGCGCTTCGCTGAATAACGTTTATTTGCTACAGCTACTTCATAAGGTGAAATAAAATGCGCATCGCCGTGAATTAAATCAATCTTAAAATTAATGAAAGATTTTTTCTTGGCTAAGATATATTTTTTCACCCGCTTTTGAATGGTTTCGAAGAGGGAAGGGTAATTATAAGTTAGCGTGTCTTGATTATTACTCAGTTGTAAAAACTTCTTCGCTTCATAATATTGATTTGCAATATCGGAAGCTGAAAGTTGCGCTACGCGATAAATATCGGATTTACTACCAACCAATTCATTCTCGATGATTGCTACGCGAATATTACTAGCTGCCGCCGCTCTTGCTGCCGACATTCCTGCTGCACCGCTACCAATAATTATCAAATCATAATCAAATTTTTCACTCATCATTCATCCTTCTCTAAACCAGTTTGTTTCTTTGCTCAATCATGAACCCCAAATCAGTATTAAACTTTTTTACCTCGTTCGCTAATTTTTTATCGAATTCGCTTTGGGTCACAATGGTTTTTTTCTCCGCCCAAGCCACTACTTTTTTTACGATAAACTCGACAGTTTGCGCATCTAGTTCTGGAATATTCTCAATTTTACATTCTGTCTTTAAGATCTTTTTAATTAACTTATCTGTTACTGGTAGATTTTCGCTATTTTTCTTACGCACTAAAAACCTCCTGCCACTAATTTAAAAGCGATCAGAAAAAGTCCTAAAGTAATGAAAAGGATGCTCGAGATTAGTTTTGTAAAATCCAAATTATCTAAACGCCACTTTTGAATTTCCGCAGCTGTTTTGCCATGGCGAATGCTTAGCTTCAACACTACTAGTGGCATCACTGAAATCGCCGTATAGGTTAAAATCATTACAATCTGCCAAAGTGCAGGAAGCTTCAAAAAACTATCGGCTGAAACCAACATTAAAGCTAGAATGAATGGTAATTCCGCTACCACCGACAAAACACCTAGCGAAAAGGCCTCAATATTACTAGATGAATTTGCCGCGCGTTTGCGGATGTATCGGATGATTGACTTTGGCAACCAAAGTTCCGTGGATCTGTTAGTTTTATAGTAGAAGAACCACACGCAAATTGCAAGACTAAAAATCAAACAAATTAAAATCGTCAAACACAGGATGGTTAGATTGCCACCAAATAATACCATTAGGGCATAACAGATAGAGGTTAGGAGTAAACTTGTTAAAAAGATGTAGCCCACGATGTAATTTGAAAGAAGATTTTTAGTTTTTTTCTTCAAATATCTTCCGGCACTTTCTCGGTACAGCAAAAGAAATACCCCAGTGCTGAGTTGCATGGAAGACTGGGCCAGGGCACTCAAAATTATCACCCCGAAAGTCAATAGTAAATTTTGAACCTCCATTTAGCTATATTATATCATGCTTATGGTCAATCATATCTTGCTTATGACAATTTATAACTTGCTTATGCTAAAAATTTTTAAGGCTTCTTTCTATCTGTAAAATCAAAAATCTTTCCGCTTATGCTTCTCCTTTTTTCTTAAACTTGCTAAATTGCAGTCAAACAAATTAAGTGAGGTAAATATGAAAAAAGTACAATTCAGAAAGCGACCAGAAAAACCGATTATGTGTTGTTTCGCCGCTGGCCTATTTTTATTATTTTTGTCCATCTTATTTTTAGATTTTTCCAGCGCCAAAAAGGATGACGCTTGGAATCCTTTAAGTCTGAAAAGAGATGGAGGTCCCCAAAATTATTATAATATCGGTAAAGTTCCACAGAGAGCCGAGCTACTTGGATCTGTCAGTCTCGACTCTCTGACGGGGAATTCATATCCTGAAATTATTCTTGCTGAATCTCCCACCGATGCCGAACATCGCAGTGTTTTGCCGGACCCTAAACCCTGTCCAGAAGGGAAAATTCGTAACCCTCTAACTAATCGTTGCATAAAAACCTATGATGAACGTCACAAAAAGAAACCGAAAAAGCCACAAGAGCCAGGAAAGCCTATAGAGCCAAAAACCCCTCAGAAACAACCTAAACAACCTAAACAACCTGAACAACCTAAACAACCTAAACAACCAAACCCCACTAAGCCTAATCAGATTAAGCCAACTGAAAATATCGTGAATAAGCCCTGTAAGCCTGGCTATATTAGAAATCAGGAGACTCATCGCTGTAATAAAATCCCTACTTCCAAGCCAAATACTCCCAAACAATGCAAACCCGGATATTATCTAAACCAAGCTACTCATCGCTGTAATAAGGAGAACTCTCATGAAAATCAACCAAAGATCTGCAAGACAGGCTATTACCTTAACCCTCAGACGCATCGTTGTAAAAAGATTAGTCCTGCAGGAAATGCAAAGAAACCATGCGAAGTGGGTAAAACAATCAGCCCAAAGAGCGGTCGTTGCGTAAAAATTCCAGTACCAAAGACGCCTAAAACTTGTGGTGAAGGCAAGGAGCTAAATCCAGCTACTAATCGTTGTAAGAAGATTGACTTAAAAGACGAAAAAACTCCCGCGCCTTGCAAAGAGGGGTATGAACGTAATCCTGAGACGCATCGCTGTCGTAAGCAAAAGGCTAATACTGGTGCCACCGATAAACTTGAGGTACCAAAAACTGGCGATCCCGAAAAATCGCCCAAGCAATTTAATGGTTCCACGGCAATTATCGGCTCTTCGGTAGCTGGCATCGGTCTTCTACTTTTCCAATTCCGGGTCGAGTTAATCGAATTTGTGAAGAAAATTTTCATCAAAAAATAGGCAAAAATCTCAAAAATCTTTTTAATTTTTCTCATCCACCCCTGTTAATTTAATAATTAGCAGTCTTGACATTAGAGTGCTAATTAGCTATACTTAAGACAAATTAGCAGAATAATCGCTAAAGTGCCAAAAATAATAAACAAGGAGTATTTATGAGTAAAATTATTGGTATTGACCTTGGTACAACTAACTCCGCTTTCGCCTACATGGTAGCCGGAAAGCCGGAAGTTATTACCAATGCTGAAGGTGATCGTACCACCCCATCTGTTGTGGCTGTGACTAAAAAAGGTGATCGCCTCGTTGGTAAAGTTGCCCAACGTCAACGTGTTACTAACCCAAAGAACACCATCTATGGTATTAAGCGTTTGATTGGTCGTAAGTTTGATGATAAAGAAGTTCAACGCGATCTCGACATTATGCCATACAAGATTGTTAAAAAAGGTAACGGTGTCGCTGTTGAAATGGATGGCAAGGAATACACCCCAGAAGAAATCTCTGCCATGATTCTTTCCAAGATCAAGGCTGATGCTGAGGCCTTCCTTGGTGAAAAAGTTACTGAAGCTATCATTACCGTTCCTGCCTACTTCGATGACTCTCAGCGCCAAGCTACTAAAGATGCTGGTAAGATTGCTGGTCTTGAAGTTAAACGTATTATTAATGAGCCTACTGCCGCCGCTCTCGCTTATGGTCTAGAAAAGAAGAGCGAAGAGAAAATCGTGGTCTTTGACCTTGGTGGTGGTACCTTCGATGTTTCCATCCTAGAATTAGGTGACGGTGTTTTCGAAGTGCTTTCTACTAACGGTGATACTCACCTTGGTGGTGAAGACTTTGACAACCTTATCGTCAACTTCCTTTGTGATAAATTCAAAGAAGAATCTGGTATCGATGTCAAAAAAGACGCTGCTGCCATGCAACGTATTAAGGATGAAGCTGAAAAAGCCAAGAAGGAACTTTCTTCCGCTAAGGAAACCGAAATTAACCTTCCATTCCTCTCTGCCGACGCTGATGGTCCAAAACATTTTGAATACACTTTGACCCGCTCAAAGATGGAAGAATTAGTCTCTCCACTCATCGAACGTCTCGCTGACCCAGTTCACAAGGCTCTAAAGGATGCCAAGCTTTCCACTAGCGATATCAATGAAGTGGTGATGGTTGGTGGTATGACCCGTATGCCAGCTGTGGTCGAAAAAGTTAAGGAACTCTTCGGTAAAGAACCTATGCAAGGTGTTAACCCAGATGAGGTCGTGGCTGTCGGGGCTGCTATTCAAGGTGGTGTACTTCAGGGTGATGTGAAGGATGTTCTCTTGCTCGATGTCACTCCACTTTCTCTCGGCATTGAGACTATGGGCGGCGTCTCCACCAAGCTTATTGACCGCAATACTACGATTCCTACCTCTAAGTCTGAGACTTTCTCCACCGCTGCTGATAATCAGCCACAGGTAGAAATTCACGTTTTGCAGGGTGAGCGCGAAATGGCTTCCGACAACAAATCTCTCGGTCGTTTCGTACTCGACGGTATTGCTCCAGCTCCACGTGGTGTTCCTCAGATTGAAGTTACCTTCAATATCGACGCTAACGGTATTCTAAATGTTACTGCTCGTGATAAGGGAACTGGCAAGGAACAGAGTATTACTATTCAAAACTCTGGCAACATGTCTAAAGAAGATATTGAAAAAGCTCAAAAAGACGCTGAGCTCCACGCTGATGAAGATAAGAAAAAGCGCGAAGCTATCGATGCTAAGAATCACCTAGAACAAGCTATCTATCAATACGAAAAAATGCCTGATGAGTTCAAGGATAAAATCTCTGATGAAGATAAAGAAACCATCAAGAAGGCAGTCGAAGAAGCTAAGGAAGTTCTAAAAGACACTAATGCCGAAGCTTCCAAATATGAAGAAGCGGCTAAAGAATTAGCTAATAAAGTAATGCCAATCGGTGCCAAACTTTACCAAGCTAACTCTGCCAACCAAGCTAACCCAGAAGCTGGCAAAACCAACCCAGATGAACCAGTCGAAGGTGAAGTTGTCGACAAATAAGACTGCTAAATTCTCAAATCTCTGAATATTTAAGGCACTAAACAGCACCCCGCCCCGGCGGGGTGTTCTGTATTTACAACATATATGTTAAAATAAAGCAAATTAAAGAGTTCATTATGAAAAAATTTATTAAACAATTCCAAAAAAATTCTAATTTAGCTAGGTTAAATCTAATCATTAAGTTATTGATTGCTTTTTCCGGTATCGCATTCACTATCATGCATTTTATTAATCCCGTGATCTGGCATAGATTGTCAAGTTATCTCGTGACAATCATCTTGCCGTTCGTCCCAGATTTAATTGCAAAAATTAATCTTCATACCTCCACCAAGCTTCGTCTTGCTTACAGCCTCTTCTTGGTTATCGCCATGGTCTTTGGCATCGATCTCGCTTGGTATAAAAACCTAATTATTTTCGGTTATCCAAGTTATGATAAAATTGCCCACACATTGTCTGGTGTATTTTCCGCCTTTCTCGCCAAAGAAATTCTCGATAATGTCTACGAGGGTAAGGATTCTACCGTAAAATCGTCTTCCACCTCACGTACTTCCGAGATAAAAGTTAAAAAATATTCCACCGCATTCGCTTTTCTCTTCATTGTTTCTTTTGTTTTCTTTATCGCGGCCGCCTGGGAATGTTTTGAATTTTCTTATGATCAACTTTGTGGTGGTAATATGCAGGAACTCAATGCTCCGGGTGTCAGCGATACCATGGGTGATATAATTTCTGCTGGCATCAGCGGTACAATTTGCGCCTTTTTCTTACGCAAAAAGTAATTTTCTTTAACTAAAACTTAGTCGAAAAATCTAAAATAAATTCATCAAATGAAAGCGAAAAATTTTTCCAAAAATCAGGATTACATGCAGCAAGTCACCGCGCGTGAAACGGAAATTCTTTTGCAGGAACTCACTAAAATCCTAAATTATAATGTGCCGGGTGACGTCGTAGAATTTGGTTGCTATAAGGCGGACACCTCTGTACTTTATCAAAAACTTTTAGAATCGATGGGGCGTGGTGGCACCCTCCAATCAGAAAATCACATTCCCTCGACCGATCAAAAAACACTCTGGCTCTACGATTCTTTTGAAGGGCTTCCCGCTAAAACCCGCGAAGATAATTCGGCAGCTGGTGATGCTTTTCAGGCTGGTGAACTACTTGTCACTAAACGCGAAGTTATTGAAAAATTCAAGAAAATGGGACTTAAACTTCCTAAAATCAAGAAAGCCTTTTTTGATGATCTTGATATCATATATGATATACCGGAAAAAATTTCCTATGCCTTTCTGGACGGCGATTTATACCAATCCATCAAAACTAGCCTACATCTCGTCACTGACAAAATGTCGCAAGGTGGCGTAATTATTGTGCATGATTATAATAATCCGGAGCTACCAGGTTCCGCTCGTGCTGTCGATGAATGGCTAAAATCCCATCAAGCCAAAGTCGCTAGTTTCCGTGTCGCCGAAACTCTCGCAATTATTTATTGTACCTAGCAATTTTTTTGAAAATCTCAAAATAGAAAATAATTTACATCAGTGTATCGATGATATACTAAATCTATAAAAGGAGTAATTATGGGCGTAGAAATTGAAGGTAGAATCATCAATATTAATCCAGAAGAAACCAAAAATAAACTCTTAGAATTAAACGCCAAGCCACTAGGATTCTATAATTTCAAAAGATACACTTTCGATTCAATTCCAAAATCCAACGCCCGTTGGGGAAGACTCCGAACAGATGGTAAGAAAACGACTTTGACCGTAAAAGAGATTGTCGATGACTCGCTTTCTGGCACTAATGAATGGGAGGTTACCGTAAATGATTTTGATGAAGCTTTGATAATCCTCGAAAAACTCGGTCTGTCGCATAAAACCTATCAAGAAAATACCAGGGATGAATTCCTATTAGGTGACTCTAAAATCTCGATTGACCATTGGCCAAAGCTCGGCTATCTTCTCGAAATCGAATCTGAAAAAGTTGAGGATGTAAAAACCTGCGCAGAGTTTTTAGGTTTTGATGAGGAAGACATTGTGACTACAGACATACAATCGCTATTTTTGGAACGTGGGATAAATCTGGATGAGCTACATGAGCTTAAATTCTAAAAATTTTATTTTTTCGTAAGATTTAATTTGCTACTTACGCGTCATATTCTTCGCTTTTTTGCAACTACTTCTATTAACTATGCGACCATTTTTCGTAGTCAGCTTATTTTTTATGAAAAAATCATTTTGTTCACTACTGCCTATGATTTTTAAGATGTTTTCTTCAAGTTTTTGCTCCAGCTCTGCGATTTCTTGCTTTAAGACTTTTCTAATAAATTCTTGTCTCAATGCATCTTCTTCGATAGCAGAATTTTTTAAGGAAACCTGTCCATAATGAATTGCAAGTTCTTCTAATACTCTAAAATCATAAATAGCTATAATCCAGTTCCAATTTCTTAAAATATACTTAAAGATACTCAACCTTAACATTGCAATACCTCGAACTCTTAAAATAATCTTTGGAAAATCGATCAACCAGCCACTTTCTATCAAATACCGTGTAACAAAATTATGGAAATTCTCAAAATCATCATTTGCGCTATAGTATGGAACATGACCATTAAAGCTAACCGCTCTCAGGACTTCATTTACGGATAACTGCTTTTTCCGCCTCATTAACTTTAACAAATTTTCACTCTTTGTTTTTGAACAATACTTTCCTAAAACGCTTAAAAATTCCCCTGCCATTTTTGTCTGACTAGGCATCTCGAGGTCGTAAGTAAGGGTAAAACTTTGATCATGATAGGGCGCAACTGATACCTTTAACTCTTGCTTAAGGTTAAGAAGTTTTTCTTCCAGAGTCTGCTTAGTTCGCTTTTTCATAGGCCTCCTTTTGGATTTTCAAAATAAATATCTTCTTCAAATCTTGTTCGGATAATTGGGCAAGATTTCATTTTTAATAACTTATCCGCTAATTCTATAATAGCCTCGTCTGATATTGCCATATTATTAACCCATCGTTTTGGGATCTTTCTAAGCCCATAATACGCCCCCGCGAGCTGTCCATAAATTGCGCAATTTGTATCAGTGTCTCCGCCCAGCATTAAAATCTTCAACATTCCATCTTCAAAATTTTTGGAATGAACAAAACCCCAAATCGCAATCGTAATTGAGTCTATAATATACCCCCCTAGATCTCTTAGGCATTCACCATTGGAATTTATTCTTGGATAAAATAACGATTCAAATTCAAGAAAACACTCTTCAAATATCTTGGAAGTAAATGTAAGGTTATCTAAGGAAACGATCTTTTTCTTATTTCTGGATCTCAATGCCCTATATAAAAAATTTGCAAATATCTCTGTCCCCATTTCTGCAACTTCTGAATAATGAGTTTCCCGACCAGAAATCCAAGCCAACTCAACTGTTTTTGCTAAGCTACTCCTCTTTGCTGCCGCAAGAATAGTTGGTGCTAATCGCATAATTGAGCCATTACCTGCATTGAATTCGCGTTTTAATTTTTTTCTTACAATTGGATTTTTTTCGAAAACTGAAATTGCGTTATCGGTTTGTGATCCTACGTCGTAGCCATAATCAAAATAACTTCTGTATCCATGCGCTTCCCAGTCGCTATACTTTTTCATTACATCATAAGAATCGTATCCCTGCTTTTCAATCAAGCTATCGGCTAAACATAAAGTCATGGATGTATCGTCGGTATAAACTCCCTTTGGCAATACATGGTTGTCATGAAAATCTTTTAATTTTTCAATATTTTCTCGGATTTCTTGACTGTTTACTCCAAACTGAACTGGTGCACCCAAAATATCACCAACCACCAAGCCAATCATCATACCGTAGGCCTTATTCTTCATGGGCACCACCAGGTATCTTTAATGTATCCAATGCTGCCTTGAATTCCCCAAAATCGAGCCCAGCAAAAAACATGCCATTTTCACTTGAGTGACTTAATTCCCATAAAACCGTTTGTGCAGAATAATCATCTTTTTTCCCATTCAAATAAAGTATTACTGCTGAATAAAAATCCCCATCTTCGAGCATAGTTTTTTCAATGTAATACTGAATATTTTTAATGGCGTCCATATAGTGAATTATATTATGTTATTACGCTTTGCAAAATAGTCTAAATATATTTTATTTTACAAACAAAAAACGACCATATGAATAGTCGTAATACGATAATGGTAAGCTTTTGCTATCGTGAAGGTCTTACAAGACTAGGATTTTTTACAAAAATCCTTCTGTTACTCCTCGCTCAAAAAAATAAAAGTAAACTTTTATTTTTCACTCACTTCGTCGTCCAGTCGAACTGCGTTCTCGTCTTGTTATCTCAACACATATGAAAACAAAAATAATCCCCAAAGGATCATTTTTCTTTTCATAATGGTCGGGGCGACAAGACTCGAACTTGCGACCTCAGCGTCCCAAACGCCGCGCGCTACCAACTGTGCCACGCCCCGAAACACTACCCTTTTAATCTACCACATTTCCGTTAATTATGCAATAAATCGTAATAGCTCAGCACCTTTGCAACAAAATCTTGCATAAAAATAAGGTAGCTCTT
>CALIJO010000005.1 GCA_938017655.1 uncultured Candidatus Saccharibacteria bacterium | reverse complement strand
ATCCGATATCAGTAGTAAAAATGAAGCCGAAGTTTAGGTGTCTCTAAGGGCGGCAACGTGGTGTGTGATACTATTGTGCAGAATCTGTAAAGGTTCTCGAGCCACCAGGCGCGCAGATGTGCATGGCCATGCAGAGACAACAACTATCGCGAAGGAGCTAGGTGTGAGGTCCGTGAAAAAACTAGTGAAAGCGACCGTTAGTGGATTGTTTGGACAATATGAGCACTCGATTGATTTCCAAAAATCGAATGACTTTGTCATCGTGTACGGGCCTAACGGTGTAGGAAAGACTAAGTTTATCCAAATTGTATGTGCCGCACAGTCGCTTGATTATGGCCTACTCCAGGCAATGCCTTTTTCGACCGCAGAATTAAGATATTCTGACAATGTGCGTCTATTGGTAAAACGTAAAGAGTTCAATTCGAATCTTAATGAAATGGGTGAAAGTGTAGGTGTTATTGAATTTGAGCTGATCGGATCTAAAGGTAAAGTTGAGAGGTGGATGCCGTATCCTATTGATTTTTTGAAGTATTTATCTCGCCTGTCGCGCTTTGAGTTTGTAGGAAATGGTGAATGGGAGGATGTGAGAGGAGGTGAAAGGTATAAGCTGGATGAGCTTTATAGGAGATACAGAAGATCTAGGCGTAGTTTTCGTCGTTCGGAATCTGAATTTGATGACTATCCGGAATTTCTAGAATACCCTCTAGTCTTTAGAAGGTTTAGTAAGCAAGTGTCGAGTTATCTTATCGATACGCAGCGGCTGTTAAGTGAGCGCTACTCTACTACACATATGGGTGGTTCGGTCGAATTTATGCGTGCTAAACGGATGGCGTCGCACGCGCGTATTAATGAGTATTCTGATCGGCTAAAAGATAAGTTAAATAAAGCTCAAACAGAATACTCTAGATTAAGTCAAGAAAAAGATCGGTCGTTTCTTAGTCGCGTATTTAAAGAGGCTAAGAAAGACGTGTATCGCGATCCTTCGAAGATCATCGAGCGATATGATGAGCAGAATCAATTTCGTGATCGCCTTGCGGCAGTAGTTAAGGTGGACCAGTCTGGTAGTCTAAACTTGCCAGACGACGAGCTGGAAGACTGGGCACTTACATTGCTTGATTTGTATTTACAGGATGCGAAGGAGAAGTTTCATCCATTTGAGGATATTCTTGAGCGTATCGAGTTGCTTCAAGAGATTTTGAATAAGCGGCTACATGGTAAGCGAGTGGAGATTACCGCCGCTGAAGGCCTCAGTGTGCGCCGGTTTGATGGTGTCAATATTGCGCTTGATTCGCTTTCGACAGGGGAGCAGCATGAGATTATTTTGATGTATGACCTTCTTTTGAATGTTCAAGAAGGGGCAACGG
>CALIJO010000004.1 GCA_938017655.1 uncultured Candidatus Saccharibacteria bacterium | reverse complement strand
GCTGTTGAATTGATTGATATTGATAGTGAGGAAAATCCATGTCGAAGTTAAAGCCATTCATTAGTCGTCGCGGCGACACTATCATCGAAGTAACTTTCTGTTTTGTAGTTTTTATTTTGGTTTCCGCCATTTCGGTTTCTATGATGAATCGTAGTTACGCAAAAATCCAAAATTCCTTGCAAATTACCACGGTGCGTAATGAGATTGATGCTCAAGCTGAAGCCCTGCGTTTTATCCATGATTCTTATATTTCCGAACGTGCCCTAGTTAAGTCTAGTGGTCAGGATGATTCTGGTAAATGGCAGGAATATCGTGCGATTTGGGATCGCTTGACTAGTTTTAATAATGGTATGTCCAATAGCCCGACTGATATTTCTAAATTTGAAGCCAATAAATGCTCCGAATATTACGACAAAAACAATATCGTGGGTGATAATCATAATATCTTTACCGATAAAGCCTTTATTTTAAATACTCGTAAACTCAAAGCTTCCGATCCAGAAAATACTATTCTTTCTGCCAAAGATCATCCAGAAATTTTTCAAGAAGCACCGCTGGCTCCTCGCCTAGTTTTCTCTTCGACTTCTACGGCTGGAACTTCGAACGGGGAAGATACTGAAACTACCAACCTGAATGAAATTAATGACGGCACTAATTACAAAACCACTCCAGTTTTTAATAACCTCTATCGTGCCGAAGGTATTTGGATTGTAGCTGTGCGTGACTTTACTAACGTTCCATCTAGCGCCCATTTCGATGCTAAATATCGTGAAGATATGGATAAGAATTACCCTCCAGAATTTTACGATTTTCATATTCGCACCTGTTGGTATGGCCCAGGAGAAACCGTCCCGACCACCATTGGTACCATCATTCGTTTATATAATCCGGACTACATGAAGAGAGGTTAGATTAATTTATGCGTCAAAAAACTATACGATCAAAAACCAATAATCAAACCCCTTCTGGCTTTACTATTATCGAAGTGACTCTCTCCTTGATGTTTATTTCAATTCTACTACTTTCGGTAATTTTTGTCGCAGTGCATCTCTCCACTATCTACCAAAAGGGAAATACCATTAACGCAATCAATTCCACTTCGCGTCTACTTGTGGATGATTTCCAACGCGGGATTGCTACGGCTCCCGCCCGCTCCCTCTCTGATATTTGCCGCGTCGAATATGCTTCAAACAATAACGAGATGAATAAATGTTTGCAGGATCAAGCTAGACTTTATGTTTATCAGCAAAATTATGGCACTATCAAGGCAAAACAAACTGGCAAACTGCTCGAGAGTGTACCGCTTTCTGGAGTCTTCTGTTCTGGTCGCTACACTTATCTCTGGAATACTGGTTATGTGTTAAATCCCACGGATTACGAAATTATGAGCGGTAGTCGCGCCACTTTCAGTAATGGCGACACGGAAATTGACGAT
>CALIJO010000003.1 GCA_938017655.1 uncultured Candidatus Saccharibacteria bacterium | reverse complement strand
ACAAAGCTTCTGATTGTACTGACCCAAGCTTAATCGAAGAAGTAGATATCAGCTTTACCATTGATCCAATTTCGAAAAATAAGAGCTTTGCCAAATCTGCTGACGGCTATGACCCATTCACTACAGATGACTGTTCCTATCGTGCACCTACGGTAAGGATTAAAAATAGTACGATTAACAGTGGTACAGTACTAAAGTTTGAAGCAAAAGCAGGTTCTGAACAATTAGACAGCTACACGGTCTCCGTAGATGGCACAGTAGTAGCTTCTGGAACCGCGCAAGCTGGCGACAATACTACAACTTATACGATGACTGGAAGTGAAACTTCTATTGTAGTAACATTAAAAGATCGCGCTGGTAGCACCGTTACTAGTAAATTAGGCTCATAACCTGAGTTTAAAGCTTAATGAATTCTAGCTCCATTTATTATGGAGCTAGAACCTTTAGGCAGAAATTATGAAATTTTTGGATAGTAAAAATTACATAAGATTTTTTGGTATTATTTCTTAATCGGTGATACAATAGCTTCGGATACCGAGGGGGATGTGCTTAGATATTTTTTAACATAATAAGAAAGGTTTTATGGAAATTATTTCTTTAATCGTTCATGGCCTCATCTTAATTGAAACTAGCTTTCTTGCATACCGTTCTTTCAAGAAGAGCTTTAATTATTTTGGCCAAAAACGAAAAATTTATGTCGATTCATCAGCTTTGATGGATGGACGTGTACTAAAGGTCGCGCAAACGGGATTCTTAGGTGGGATTTTAATTATCCCACGTAGTGTAATTCATGAAATGCAACTACTCGCTGATGGTAAAGACAGTGAAAAACGCACGCGTGCGAGATTTGGTCTGGACGTGGTCTCAGAACTTGAGCGTATTCCTTCGACGGATGTGGTAATTCTGAAGGATGAATTGGACCGCACGCCGGTAGATGAAAGGCTTTTGCAGCTAGCTGAAGAAAATCACGGCTCGATTATGACGATTGACTACAATCTTGGAAAAGTAGCTTCGACGATGAATATTAGCATTCTCAATATTAATGAGCTTGTGGTGGAACTACGTTCTGAATATCTACCAGGTGAATGCTTTACTTTGAAGATTACCAGTACCGGTAGCAATCCAAAACAAGGTGTAGGTTATCTTCCAGACGGTATGATGGTAGTAGTAGATAATGCTAGTGATAAGATTGGCGAGTCAGTAGACGTGATGTTCGAAAAATTCCTGCAGACTAATTCAGGGCGTATGATGTTTGCTAAGCTAGCGCTAGAAAAACAGAAGCGGATGCATAAGCCATTTCTAAAAAAGAAGTCTTAAAAAATAGCCCCCCAAAGTAGGGGGTTATTTTTTAGTAAGTTGATGATCGATGATAAATTTTTATAGTTTATTCTCGATCCTCACCATGTTCCAAGGCGTAAGCCATACGGCTATCAATCTCGGATTGATACTTATTTACTAAGTCCGGAGATTTTTCTGCCTTCGCCACATCGAGCATGAGATGGAAGCGAGAGGTTCGGTTCATAGCTAACATAGCAAATGGTGTGACGGTGCTTCCCTGTTCCTTATAACCATGAGCGAAGATGCGTTTCGGATTAGTGTAATTAGCTAAAATATTTTTCAAATCATGTGGGTAGCCATGAAAGTTCGCGATAATTTTCGCGCTGGAACCAAACATCTGATTAAAATCTGAGCTTGAAAGCACCTGGCCAGCAAAACCGATACCGGCGTAGGTGAGGGCGGAAATATAAGCGAGACCAATCTTGAGCTTTGGCAAATCCTGCTGAAGCTGCTTCACCGCCTGATAGGATTCATGAAAGCTAATGTCACCAGCCGCGACAAAAATGTAATCATACTCCGGAATTTCTGAAGTATTGAGAACTTGAAGTGAGGCGCCAAGTTTTGTGGTATCGAAGAAACAGATACCCTGCTTAAAACAAAGTTCGGCCTGCTTTTCGTTCAGAAAGACTGGCTGGTCGGTCTTATTGAGAGTAACCAAATTGACTTGATTTTGACGTTCAAATAGATAAATAAAACACGGTTTCACACTTTCGGCGTCGAGCGGAAAAAGGCAGGAGACGTGATGGCCTGGACGAGCGAGTAAGGCGGAGAGAAGAATTGGCGATTGATGAGAAAAGCCATTATGGTCCTGACGCCAACAAGTACTGGTACTAAGTAGGTTGGCGGATGGATAAGACTTTTGCCAAGAGACGGTTTCGGCCTGTTCGAGAAACTTCAAATGTTGGACAATTTGTGAAAGGATGATTGAGAAGAAAGCTTCGTAACTAGTCATCAGGGCATCTTTTCCGGTCATTAGGTGGCCGACCATAGTAGAAAAGAGTACATTTTCCGAAAGAAGCTCGATAATACGACCGGTAGCGGATTCTGGCATATCCCATTTTTCGATAGCTAAATCACCCCAGGCACGGGTAGTCTGGTTGTAAACAGCATCAATTTTATTACTAGTGGTTTCATCAGGAGAAAAGAGATAAAAATCTGGGTCGCTTTGCATTTTCTCAGAAAGCAAAGCACCAAAAGCCTTGGCGGGAGATTTAGTTTTCATGAATTAAAAATCCTTTCTCTTGATCAAATAGTTCATTGAAACGATAAGTTTTGAGCCATTTTTCGAGCATCTTAAGCTCAGTTTCATCAGTCTTGGCATTAAGAAGTGGTACTTGATGGGATTTAAAATTATCACGCACTTTCATACCTTCGGCTTGGCGAGGACCAGTAAGACCCTTTTCGGAGGCGAAGATAATGAACGGCGGATTCTCGGTAGTTTCAGCCTGGAAGAGCGCCTGCAAAAGATTTTCTAAGAGATTTTTTTGCAATTTTTCATCAAGTTCAGGAGTAAAATTGGCGGAAGTATTAAATTTTTTTCCAAATTCTTCGTAGGTTTCGGAAAGCGTTTCCTTGACTAGAATTGGCGTATAGCCGAAACCTCTAATTAGCTCTTTTAATTCGTGTTCGGAACAGCGACTGGCGACGGTTGGGGCAGAAATCTTATAACCATTGAGATGCAAGATTGGCAAAACCCGACCATTTGATTCACTAAGCAGTAGGCGATTAAGATTAAGGCTACCAAGCATGGTGGCAGTTTCAAATTCACCATCACCAATAAGGGCAACCGTGGCATGGCCTGGGCGATTAAGCACGGAACCATAAGCGGTGGCAAGCGAATAACCGAGTTCACCACCCTCACAAATCACTCCTGGGGTGACCGGGCTAGCATGAGACGGGAAGCCGCCAATACGAGAAAACATCTTGGAAATAATTTTAAGTCCGGCATAATCGCGGGAGAGGGTAGGGTCAACCTTGGCTAATTCACCATCGTAGAAAAGATTGGCCTGGAGGGCAGGAAAACCGTGACCTGGGCCCAAAACAAAGGTAAAATCATGCTGACCAAAATAGGCCTTTAGGGCAGCATAAACCAGATTAATCCCTGGACAAGTACCCCAGTGACCGAGCAAACGTGGTTTAATGTCGGCTGGCTTCAAGGGGGATTCTAAGAGAAAATTATCTTGCAGGAAGATTTGGGCAACCGTCAAATAATTACAAATGCGGACCCTAGCTAATAAATTATCTAAATTAATAAAGCGCTCACCACTATACATATTAAATATTATAGCATAAGCGTTAAGAGATTTTTTGGCGCAAAAAATTGAGCCGGGCAGAAGTGCGACTCAAAGACACAGATCAAAGGCGCGGCTCAAAGAAAATGGATCAAAGGTACAGCTCAATATTTTTTCTAAATGTTTTAGGCCTGGTGAGTAACTTTAACCATGGCAGTACGTAAAACTTCACCTTGGTAGAGATAGCCTGGAATCAGTTCTTCAGCGATAACTTCCTGGTCACCTTCGCCTTCTTCCATAGAGATAGCATTGTGAAGCTCGGGATTAAAGATTGTGCCTGGATTGGCATCAATTTTTTCGAGACCGAGGGATTTCATGGTTTTTTCAAGAGTTTTTTGAACCGGAAAAAGCGCTTCCGGATGAGCGGAGATAGCGCGGCCCATGTCATCAATCAGCGGGAGAAATTTCAAAATAGTGCTATGAGTAGCCGTTTTCTTAGCTTGTTCGCGTTGCATTTCAACCTGCTTGCGGAAATTTTCAAAATCTGCACGTGTACGCTGGAGATCAAGCAAAAATTCAGCATTTTGTTGCTTTAGATTGACGAATTCTGCAGAGATAGGGTCAGCAGATTGATCAAGATTATCCGAAAAATTCACTTCTGGACTAGCTTGATTTAGATTCCCAGCTTCAGAATTTTCGAAATTAAAATTTGACTTATCATCTTGTGGTTTTGACATATTTTCTCCTCTTACAAAGTGTTTTCCAAATAGCGACCGGCATGGCGGACTAGGCTCATGATTTTAGCATAATTTTGACGAGTAGGACCGAGGACACCGATGTAACTATCATCGGAATACGGCGAACGGAATTTACTAATAATGAGTGAAGCGTCAGAGTTCTTACCAATCGGATTTTCGTGACCGATGAAAATATTCAGTGGTTCACCTGGCTTGGCTTCGTGGAGCCATGGTTCAAGGTTATCAAGTAGCTTCGAAACTGCCTGGATACGTTCGTAATCAACAAATTCTGGCTGAGAAAAAAGTTTGGAAATACCAGAATAATAAAGCTGGTTACCAATGGTAGCAAGACCGAGATTACCGGTTAACTCAACTAACATATCGACGGCCGAGCGAATAGCAAAATCAGCACGTTCCTGAGCATTAATACGAACCTCCAAAGCGTGAAGACTGCGGCTACCCTCATTTTCCTCCCCACTGCCGAGAGCCTTAAGAGGTGAAGGATTAAGCCAATGGTTAAAAATGGAATCAATAATTTCGAGAGCTTCTGCAGATTCATCAGAAGTTAAGATAGAATCTGAAGCTGACTTTTTCGACTCAGAATCAAAGGCGGCAGAATCCTGAGTGGAGGCCTCCATGCAATTTCCCAGATGAGGATTAGATGAAAGCGAGTTTACGTAATAGCGGTAACCATAGTCGGTTGGAATACGACCAGCGGAAGTGTGGGGAGAGGTAATATAACCCAGCTCCTCGAGACGTGCCATTTCCGAACGAATGGTGGCAGAAGAAACATTGAATAATTTAGCTAAAGTAACACTGCCAACAGGGGTGGCAACATCAGCATACTCCTCGATAATGGCGAAGAGGATGAGTTTTTGACGTTCTGTGAGTTTAATTTCGTTATTCATAATTAATGATTTAATTATATCACTTAGCACTCAAAATTCAAGAGTGCTAATTTTCGACAAAAAGTGCGGTGGGCAAAGTGATACACATGGTGTGTGAAGTGATATGTGTGGTGGGCGAAGCGATAAATTCATGATAGAATATGAAAAATATTTAGAAGGGGCGAAAATGGACGAGCGCGATTTATTAAAAACCAAATTAGGTACTGGTAGTATTAATATTTTCGGCCTACCGATGTGCGGCAAGGATACGGTAGGGGAAAAATTAGCAGCCTACTTTGATGGAAAACTGCTTTCTTCTGGAGCAATGATTCGCCAGTACGAAGCGGAAAACCAACAGGCTTTGACTGCGGACGGCTCACTCGCGCCAACGGATTTATTTTATGAAATCGTGCTTCCCTATTTCGATAAGACGGAACTAAAAAATTTACCGTTAATTCTTTCGAGTGTGGGACGTTGGACGGGCGAGGAAAAAGAAATTTTAAGAAAAACTATTGAATCCGGGCATCCGACAAGGGCGGTGATCTATCTAAAATTAGCCAAGGCAGAGGTAATTCGTCGCTTTATGTTAAATCTGGTGGGCGCCGGTCGCGAACAACGCGCAGATGATGCTTCCCTAAAAGTTTTCTTGAGGCGCTTAAATGAATTTAACCAGAAAACCTTACCAGTGCTGGAATATTATCGTGAGAAGGGACTCCTAATTGAGATTGACGCAAGCGGCTCCCGAGAGGAAATTTTCGAAAAAACTTTAGCGAAGATTAGGCAAAAATTAAACTAGTTGGACAATGAAAAATTAAAGTAATTGAACAATGCTTTCGGTTGATAAAAATAGGCGCGAGATCGGCGCCTATTTTAGGTTAGAGCTTAATCGAGTTTCAGCACCACAGTGAAGGCCTCTGGTGGAATATTAATTTTAGTCACGCTTCAGCATTACGGTGAAGGCTTCCGACGGAATATCAATCTTGCCGAAGCGTTTCATACGAGCCTTACCACGTTTCTGCTTTTCAAGTAACTTCGCCTTACGATCACGGTCACCGGTGTGAATCTTCACAGTAACATCTTTGCGGAAGGCGCCGATAGTTTCACGCGCGATAATGCGCGCACCGATGGCAGCCTGAAGTGCGACTTCAAAGTTTTGACGTGGAATGACCTCTTTTAGCTTCTTAGTAATGGAACGACCAAGTGCGTCCGCCTCCGAGCGGTGACACATCAGAGCCAAGGCATCCATTTTTTCACCACCCACGAGAAAATCGACACGCACCAAATCTTCCGCACGATAGCCATTAATTTCATAGTTAAAGCTAGCATAACCAGAGGTGAGAGACTTCAATTGATCATAAAAATCGGTCAGGAGATTGGCCATTGGCGCCTCAAAATCAATCAGGGCACGATCTTCAAGATAAGAAATATTTTTCTGCAAACCACGCTTCTCGACAATGAGCTGTAAGACATTGCCAATCATGGAAACCGGCAGAATAATTTCTCCTTTCACCCATGGTTCACGAATTTCAGCGATAGTCGAAGCATCCGGAAGATTGGCCGCAGACTTAATTTCGAGTTCTTCACCGGAATTTAAGGTAACTTCATGGTTGGTCGAAGGATTAGTAACCACGAGATCGAGCTTAAATTCACGCTCGAGACGTTCCTTGATAATATCCATGTGGAGTAGACCCAGGAAGCCGATGCGAAGACCAAAACCTAAGACTGGGCTATTTTCTGGCTCGAAACGCAGGGCGGAATCAGAGAGCGAAAGTTTTTCGATAGCTTCTTTTAAATCCTTATACTGATCATTACTGACTGGGAAAAATCCGGCATAGACAAACGGTAGGACATTTTTGTAACCTGGCAGAGGGTTTTTAGCGGGAGCCTTTTTCAGAGTAACGGTATCACCGACTTTTGCTTCGCGTGTGGTCTTAAGGTTGGTCACGATATAGCCGACTTCCCCTTCACTAAGACTGTCTTTGGGCGACATTTCTGGCTTCAGAATACCAACTTCAAGGGCAATGCCGGAGGTCTTAGTAGCAAGCATTTCGATGGCAGCATTTTTAGCAATCGAGCCATCGACGATACGCACATAAAGCACCACGCCACGGTAGTCATCGAAGTAAGAGTCGAAAATCAGAGCACGGTTTTCAGGGGTGGAATTGGGAGCTACTTCGTGGTCCGTGAGCGAAGTATCGACGGAGGACTTGTTTGGCGCAGGGGCAAATTCAATAATGCGGTCTAAGACTTTTTCGACATTAAGACCAGTCTTAGCGGAAACCGGAATAATTTCAGAAGGGTCACAACCCAGGAGATTGATAATTTCATTCGAGACCCGTTCAACATCAGCGGCCGGCAGATCAACTTTATTAATCACCGGAATAATAGTGAGATTTTGTTCGATTGCAAGATAGACATTGGCGAGAGTTTGCGCCTGAATACCCTGAGTGGCATCGACCACTAAGATAGCCGACTCGACAGCTTGCAAGGAGCGAGAGACTTCATAAGAAAAATCCACGTGGCCCGGAGTATCAATCAGATTGAGCTCGTAACCCTTGTATTTCATTTGCACTGGGGTCAATTTAATCGTAATGCCCTTTTCACGCTCAAGCTCCATAGAGTCGAGGAGCTGAGATTTCATCTGACGCTTTTCGACGGTGCCAGTAATTTCCATCATACGGTCAGCCAAAGTGGACTTACCGTGATCAATGTGAGCGATGATACAAAAATTTCGAATATTTGCGGAATTCATGCCTCTATTATAACAGAGATGGGATGGAGTATAATAGAATCATGAAATTAATCTTGGCAGTTTCGGGCGGAGTGGATTCGATGGCGCTTCTTACTATGTATGCACATGCTGATATTATCGTGGCGCATGTGGACCACGGTACACGTAAATCCAGTGCGGAGGACGCAGATTTTGTGCGCCGAAAATGCCAGGAACTGGGGGTGAAATTTTATGAAACCAAACTGGAACTTGGGGAGGGGGTTTCAGAGGAATTGGCGCGTAAGAAACGCTACGAATTTCTTAAAACAATTCAAGAAAAAGAGGGCGGCATTCTCTGTTCGGCACACCACTTAGACGACGTAGTGGAATCGATCGCGATTAACTTAATTCGTGGTACCGGTTGGCGGGGACTGACGCCTTTTTATGGCGACGAGCTAGTGCGGCCTTTTATTATTTCGAAGATGTGGAAACGGGACGTACTGAAATTTGCTGGCGAACAAAATATATGTTTTCGGCAAGATCCAACCAATCACGAGACGAATTATTTACGCAATCGCGTGCGCGAAAAGATGGCGGCGCTAGACGAGACGACGCGAGCAGATATTATTAAGCTGTTTGAAAAACAAAACGAATTAAGAAACAAAATCGAAAAATTAGTGACGGAATTAGTGAAACAAACCGTAGTGGGGAAAAATTTTCATAAAAAAGAACTCTTTCTTGTGACTGACGAGAAAGTGGCGCTAGAGGTTTTAAGAGAGATTTGCTTGATGCACGGCTATAGTTTGACGCGAAAACAACTGGGGGATTTTCTTGCCGCGATCAAAACCTATGTACCACACAAGAAATTTAATTTACCGAAGAATCACTTCGTGACAATTCTAAAAAATTACTTTGAATTTAATTAATCGACAATTTGATTATGGTTTTCTGGTGAAGTAGCCTGGGCGGCCATTGGCTGGATCATCGATACGAAGCCAAGTTTCATCCGCCGTTCTCGGATCCGCCAAGAATGAACCATTTCCTCCTCGTAGCTTTTTGCGGTTAGTAAACATTCCATAATAATACGTAAGATTAGTGGTATTAAAATCATTATTTACATAAATTGTTTCTAGCTTATCCTTAGATTCATCCTGATTATAGAGAGAGAACATATCTTGCATATCCGTCACCTGGGAAGTATCAAAGTTGGAGAGATCAAGGGAAGTGAGATTAGGCGTGGCATGAAACATATGACTCATAGTCGTCACCTTGGAAGTGTCAAAGTTAGAGAGATCAAGGGTGGTAAGGTTAGACATGTTAGCAAACATATAGTACATACTCGTCACATTGGAGGTATCGAAGTTAGAGAGGTCAAGAGAGGTAAGACTAGAAATGCCAGAAAACATATTTTGCATATCCCTCACCTTCGAGGTATCGAAGCTGGAGAGATCAAGGGAAATGAGACTAGACATACCACGAAACATAGAGTACATAAGCTTCACATTCGAGGTATCGAAGTTAGAGAGATTAAGGGTAGTGAGACTACGCATGTTAGCAAACATCCAACTCATATTTGTCACCTGTGAGGTATCGAAGTTGGAAAGATCTAGCGTGGTGAGATTACGCATGCCATCAAACATCTCTTTCATATTCGTCACCTGGGAGGTATCGAAGTTGGAGAGATCGAGATCCAAGATGTCTTCTATTTTATTGCCAACATAATCTGAATAGAACATCTCACTACTATCCGTATTTAAGTAAACTTTTTCCATTTCAGTATAGTAATAAGCGGTTTTGTCTGCTGGATCTAATCAGAGCTTAATTTCATAGTCGGACTCTTCGTCTTCAATATTCACGGCATTCATAGAAGCAGCTGGTGCTACAGTGCTTTTCTTAAAGCGCTCGATTTTATCTGTCATGGCTCCCAAGTATCTTAGTTTTTTATTAAAATCCCGGCCTTTGGCCATAACGGCTTTTGGCGTATATGGATTAGAAACTACCGAGATGATGAGCTTGTTTTCATAATTACCTGGCTTAAGACTACTATTTAACTTCATACCAAGCTTAATGGTGTGGTTCTCCTCCGCAGTAGATTTTTCGGTAGTATGAATAAGATTAGCTGGCGTAGATAGTGCTGGGATAGGATTAAAATTAGTATTTGCATTGAAACTATAACCCCAGGTATTAGCGGGAAGATTGGAGAGAGAAGATACTGAAGAGATGGAGCTGATTTTTGTGGTGATTGCAGGATTGGTATTTAATAAAGCCGTTTCATCAGTCTTAGAGCTAAGAGTGGCAGTATAGCCAGTCTTATTAGTAGTTTTCACCTTTAAGTTGATTGCATGTTCAGCAGTCTCATCGCTAGATTCAATAATCTCAGTGCCATCAATAGCCGCAGTATCTTCATTGACGGAAGCTGAAAGTGTAGCCTTGTATTCCGCAAAGGAATTATGGCTAAATGTAAAATTTAATAAAACCGACACAAGACCGATAAGGAGCATAAAAATAATGCTTTCCGGTCTACGGCTTAAGATATTAGACTTTTCTCTCTTCATGATATTTTTATTTTAGCATAAAAGGAATAAAAGGAGGAGATGAATTACTTGAAAAGATTTTTCAGACCACCGGCGAGGTCGGAAGGGAGAAGAATAACGGTTTTCTGGGATGGGTCGGTGCTGATTTTTTCGAGAGTTTGGAGAGTACGAATATTGAGACCGCCCGGAGTCTGAGCTAGTAAACTGGCAGCTTCAGCCACAGCGGCAGCCGAGGCTTTTTCACCTTCCGCAGAAATAATTGCAGCACGGCGTTCACGTTCAGCTTCAGCTTGTTTAGCCATGGCGCGCTTCATATCAGAAGGCAGTTCAATGTTTTGGAGCTTCACACTTTCGATATCGATACCCCATTTATCAGTTTGAGTATCAACGATTTCCTTGATTTGGCTGGAAATTTTATCACGCTTAGAGAGTAATTCATCAAGATCAAAGTTACCCGTAACATCACGCAGGGCAGTTTGAGCAAAGGTAGAAGTGGCATAAGCGTAGTTAGTGGTTTCAAAGACCGCTTTCTTGGCATCAATCACGCGGAAATAAACCACCGCATCGACATTTACCGTGACGTTATCCTTGGTAATAACTTCTTGCTTCGGCACATCCATCGGGGTAGTACGGACATCAACAGTACGCATAGTATCAATGTACGGGATAATTACGTGAAGACCCGGCTCCATAATACGACGAAAACGACCGAGGCGCTGGACCACACCGCGCTCATACTGATTAACTACGCGAATTCCTGGAATCACCACGAATAGGGCGATTAGAACTAAGATTAAAATTAGCATAATAACTCTCCTTTTTAGTTTCATTTTAGCGATTTTAAGGAATATTGCAAGTGAGAGAAAAATCGGTAGACGGAATAGATAGACTAGGCTATATTAGAATTAATAGATGGTCACCTACAAGATAATTTACGATATCACCCAAGATGCTTATAACTGGTATAATTCCATAAATAATTTTGGTGGAATTAAAAAACTAAAAGACGCGCAGGATATTGAAGTAGCAGAAAAGATTATGGGGCTAAATTTTTCGGAAGCGAAGAAGATTCTGATCC
>CALIJO010000002.1 GCA_938017655.1 uncultured Candidatus Saccharibacteria bacterium | reverse complement strand
AATTACACCGATCCGAATCTCCTAATGGACCAATATTCAGCAGACTCTTTGCGTTTCTTGATGCTTTCTTCACCGGTGCTAGCGGGAGAGGATTTCTCATTGATCAATAAGGACGTGTCGGATGTGGCACGTAAGTTATCGATGATTTGGAATGTTTATGACTTCTTTACGATGTATGCGGAAGTGGATGGCTTTGATTCTGAACAAGCGATGGCGGTGAGTGAATTCGTGAACCCACTAGATATTTGGTTGGTTTCGAGAGTACATCAGGTACGTAATCAAATTACGGAAGGTATGGAAGCTTATAATATTCCAGCGGCACTCTCTTCGGTGTTGGAATTTATTGACGATATGTCGAACTGGTTTGTGCGTAGGTCACGTAGGCGCTTCTGGAAGTCGGAAGACGACCAGGATAAGTTGGAGGCCTATTCGACGCTGTACTATGTGCTGATTTATCTTGCGAAGATTATGGCACCATTTACGCCATTCCTCGCTGAGGAGCTTTACCAGAAGATGACCGGTGCGGGCGTGATGAATTCGGAAATTCCAGAATCAGTGCATCTTTTGGATTGGCCAGGAGCTGGCGTGATTGATGAAATGGTGCTTGCCCAGATGGCAAAGACGCGAGAGATTATCACGGCTGGTTTAGCAGAGAGGATGAAGAAAACTGAAACTGAAGCACAAATTAAGGTACGTCAGCCATTAGCGAAGCTAGTTTATGCTGGTGAAGAACTGGATGACTTCTATGAGCAGATTATTATGGAAGAAGTGAATGTGAAGTCGGTCGAACATGGGGAAGCTTTGGTGCTCGATAAAACTTTGACGCTGGAACTACTGGAAGAAGGCAAAATCCGTGAACTAATTCGCTTCGTACAAGCCGCACGTAAGAAGGCGGGGCTTAATGTCGATGATCGAATTAGGTTGATGGTTTCGATGGAAGTGCCAGAAACTTACCGTGAAATGCTGATGAATGAAGTCTTAGCGGAAGAACTGGTGCATGAGGGAAACTTCGCTTACGACGAAATCGTCAAAGTCCAGGGTGAGAATGTAGCGATTTCTTTAGAAAAGATCTAAGCGAGGAGGAGTTAGTCCTACATAGAAAACATGTAGATATAGGTCTCTATAATAAGTGGCTCATTAGGAAGCTCCGTAGGAAAATACGGAGCTTTTTGATGAAATTACCTCTGTTAAAGCATAAACAGTATTGACAAAAATAGTAGTTTATGTTAGACTTAAAACAAGTTAGACAATAAAAACAAAAAAATGTAAAATAAGCTAACTTAAAGAAAAAATAAACAGGAAATCAAATATGTAAAAAGGTCTTCGAATATGCGAAGACGAGAAAAAGTAAGCAACCCTAGAATTATTAATATAAATAAGGAAAAAGATTTGAATAGACGAGAAGTCAATGAAACACTAATAAACAAGCATTGACCGATCAAGAAAAAGTGGAGGAGGTGGATAGATGAATAAAAAAGTTATTCAGCTATCCATCACTCAGATAAAAGATTAAAAATAGATAAAGTTGTTCAATTTGTTAAAATAATTGTTCAATTTTATAAGATGAAAATCGGTACTTAATAATATTCTTTATAAAATTTGAAAAAATTACTTGCAAATGTAAAATTTGTGATAATATTAATGTAACGAAGATTATGAATCAAAACAAAAATAAAAATTTAAGAGTAAAGGAAGATAGAGAATGACGTTTGAATTCTTTGATGATGAAACTAATTACGTATCAAAAAGACAAGTCAGCCAAGAGGTACGTGCGAGGATTACCGCTAAGCTCGGTAAAGTCTCCTCGATGATTAGCTAATTTAGCTAGAAACTTGTTCCTGATTTTAGAAAATAGTCGCTTTTTGGGCGGCTATTTTTTATTGAAGACAAAAAACATAAAAAATGTGTTCAAAATAGAAAATTAAGTGTTCAATTATGCCCCTATAAGTTCAGGTAAAATTGAACAAAAATATTATTGACAATCTGATAAATAAGCGTTATCTTTATGGCATAAGGTCATATTTCAAAATAAAAAAGAAAGGTCTCCACATGACTGATACTAATACTTTTTCACCGGAGGTTGGACAGATCCAGCCGGATTTTCAAGGTGACAATTTAAAAGCGCAAGATGAATTGATGAATCAATACATCGAAAAAATGATGAGTGAGGCGGGTGTCCGCGTGAATGATCGTTTGCGTGAAGATTTAAAGATGAAAATGCAAGAAGCTATCTTGAGTGAAATCTTGATGAATTTACCAGATTACTTGGTAGATAAGATTTCAGAGCTTTTTGATGCAGCGGAGCCAGATTTCAATGAGGTCCAGAAGATTATCCAAGAATCAGGTATTGATGTACAGTCGGTAACCGAAAAGGCATTGGACGAGTTTAAAGAAAATTACTTAAAGAATGCTAAGGAGGAGGCATAATGGGTATGGACAATTTTAATGGAATGCCTCGTGCGAATTCTGAAAATCAAAATACTACGCAGCCAGATAAGGCGCGTGAGGAATATTATGCTCGTAAACATGAAGAGCGTGCGGCTCAACTAGCACACTTTAGAATGAACAAACGCAAAGAAAAAATGGGTGAACAGGTTGAAATGAACGAGAGCGATCGTAAAATAGAGCTTCGTCATCAATTTGATCAAGCTAAGCTTGAGGTGGATACTTTCTTGAAAATGCAAGCTGGTCTTGGCTTAATGAGCGAAAAAGAGATTCGTGAATATAAAGATAATTTGAATAGACAAGAAAAGAACGCTCTGGATTATATGCGCGATGGCGGTGATAGCAGCTTGACGCCAATGAAAAAATTGATGGGGCGAACTCTAGATCAAATTAGTGATTTTGAGGCTAAAATTCGGGCTACTCCAGAATATCAAGAAATGGAACAAAAGAACGCTTTGGCGGAAAAAGGTCTTGATATGATAAAAGAGCGTAGGGGCAATGATGCAAATCTCGGCGTAAATGATTTTCGCTTTAAGGAAAAAGCTTACAAGATGCAAGCTAATCTCGCAGAGAGAGAATTTTTGTCGAAAGCTTTTTCAGCAGAAGCTAAGAAAATCACAAATGAAGCTCTCGATGCTGCGACTGAAAAATTTAATAAGCTTGATGAAGAAGCAATTAAGCTAACTCGTGAATTAAAAGCTGGTGGTAGAAAATTAACTTTCGAAGATAATCAAAAGATTGATGCGGCTTGGGGTGCATCTGCTGCAGCTGAAGCGAAGATGAACGAGATTAAGAATGCCGATAAGAAAGAAATCGCTTTTGATTTTGCACTGAAGCAATTAGAAAAGATTCAAAAGGGCGAACTCGAACTTGAAAATGGCGAACTTGAAAGGTTTGAGCCAACCGTAAAAGACAAGATTGGTAAAGTGGCTGCTAAGATTGCTGAAAGTGGTTCAGTACTACTTGATGCTGATGATCAAATTTGGATGCAAAAATTACCAAAAGACCAATTAGAGCAGCTTCAGAAAATGCTTGAAAACCAGAAAAATGGCAATAGCAAGACTGGTTCTGGAAAAGAAGACTTTGAAAAAGATAAGAAAAAAGGTTTCGTCGCCAGCGTAGTTGAGAAGATTAAGAAACACGGTGAGGGAATTAAGCGATTTATGATGGTTGTTGGAATCGGCGCACTTGCTATTTTTGCAGCTCATGGTGGAAACAAGTTTACTGCGAAGCATAACGCTGCCGTCGAAAAAGGCATAGATAAGGATGGTGGCTCCAATGGTGATAATAAGTTTATAGGTCAGGATACCGCTGTCGAAAAAAACACGGATAATAACGGCGACACGGATGGTAATGTAGAGGAAGCTCTAGCGGAACACGATACTGGTAGTGAAGTGGATTCTTTGGTTAAGGGGAATTCTTTCAATATTATGGTAGATGGTAAAGAAACTAAGCTTGTATTTGATGGCAATATTAATCCGGAATTCCCAGGTTTTACTGATTCGAGGCGCTCGGGTAATGATATGACGTTTGTTGATCGATCTGGGTTAGAAAGTCTTAAGGAGCAGGGTGCTTCAAGTGAGGCTCTAGGTGCTGAAGGTATGAAAGAAATTTTGAATACCATGGAAAACCCTAATATGACAAGTTACCTCGGTGCTTCTTTCGGTGCATTTGAGAAGGCCACCTCGCCTACGGCTGTGAATGACATTACTTATATGATTCAGCACGGTGACACGGAGTCTCAAGCTGCAATTAAGAAAGAAGCTAATAATACAATTGCAAACTTCCTTGAAGGTTCTACTTTGAAGCTTGGCTCGATTATGAATGAGACCTACCAGTCTGGTTATGCCTCGAATAACGGTGGTGAAGGTAATCTTCAGGTAGATATGGCACTTGATAAAGATGGTGTATTCCATAAAGGCCAAGCAGTGGAATTTGTCTATGCTGAGAATAAAGATGGTGCAAATATCATGGATATGAATGTTCGTGATGGATTTAAGGAGAACTCGCTGAGGGCTCTGGGTGTGATTGAGAAGAATGCTCCTGATGGTGAAGTGATGAATATCATGTCTAGCGTTAAGATTTTAGGTATTAATGTAAAATGTGGTCAGATAATCTTCCAATATCTGAAGACAGCGAAGAAAGAAGCGACCAAGACCGTAGATAAAACAAATATAACGACTTCAACAGTTACTCAGAAAAAAGTTGGAGTAAAAGGTGAAGAGCCGGCTCCAAAGAATGAAACTTCAACACCAAAGCCAAAGAATGAAACTCCTCCTTCAACTCCAAAGAGTGAAACTCCTCCTTCAACCCCTAAAGAAAATCCAAAAGCTCCTGAGAATAATGTAAGTGATGGTAAGACCAATACGGCATCTACGGATGGCAACCAACAAAAGATGGGTAAAGTTGAGGCAGATAAGGCAATTTATGAATTCGGTGATGAAAATCATGATGCAGCAAAGCAGTTACCTGGAAGCGAAATAGGAGATAAAGCTGTATTCGACCAAATGGTAAGAGAAGCAGATAAGCAGGATTTGACGCCAAACTCATATGTAACCACGGAAGATAATAGTCAAGGTGTTGTCCACCAAGAAGGCGTAGCAACAGAAAAGCAAGCAGATGCAGTAAATCGTTCTGTGTTGCCTGAAGAGAAAGCCGTAGTAAGAGAAGATATTCAGGGATCACATAGCGAAGATAAGAGTTTAACAGATGCGGATATTGCTAATGCAGTAAGAAGCGCTACTGATGATAATAAAATTGCTCATGAATCTGGGCAAACGACAACTGTAGATACGACCTCCAACTCTGAACAATAATTGTACTCAATAGAGAAGAAAAAATATTGAACAAATATATTGTACAAAAACTAAAAATAGTCTAAAATGAGTTTAGGATCTTAATCGAAAGGAGATCGATGAACATAAACATAAAAACAAAAACTTGGGAAGATATGCGTAGTTCTGCACGTCGTATCTTTCCAGTAATTGGGGCAGTGGTCGCAGGTGCGCTCAGTCTTAGCCAAATCCACGGAGCCGTTCATGCAGAGGGGATTGAAACATGGGGCCCAAAAAATCGTCCGACATACACTTGGAGCAATCCAGCGGACCATGTTACTTTTAACTCAATGACGGATAATCCAGAAATCGGCGACGAGTCCAACTTTGTTCGCGTTCGAAAGGTTGGAAGTCAGGAGAAGTTTTCAAATAACGTAACAGTAGAACCTGGGTCAGAATATGAGGTATTTGTTTATTATCACAATAATGCCTCTGCAAAGCTTAATGATGGTGATCATCGTGGTGTTGCACAAAACGTACGTTTGCGTATGGACAAAATCACGGATAGGCTTGAGGCGGGGCATGCTGCGGTAATTAAGGGTACTATTTCGGCTTCGAATGCAACGCCAAAAGAGGTATGGAGTACATCTTATTTACATGCTAAAGAAACCGTTTCTTTGCGCTACGTACCTAACTCTGCAAAACTAAGTAACAGTGGTTCGTTAAATGGTTCTACTTTGAATGACGACGCACTCTTCGGTAAAGATGGTGGAACGTTCTTAGGCTACACGAAGAATTACTGGGGTGTGATTCCTGGCTGTAACGAGTTTGCCGGTTATGTAAAATTCCGTATTAAAGCTGATAAAGCTGGTTTTACCGGTGAAAAGATGGCTTCTAAGGAAAATATGAATGATTATCGTACGGAAATCACGGTAGCTCCAGGTGAAACTATCGATTTCAAACTACGCTATAAAAATACTGGTACGACAATCCAACGTGGTGTTTCTGCTTACGATTTGCTCGGTACTGGTATGACTGCAATTCCTGGCACGACTTTCTTGAAGACTCCTCGTTCTGCTGGTTTTGAAAAAGAAAATCTCTTCAAAAATGGTTTCAATATCGGTGATTACAATGCTGGTGAAGAAGCTTTCATTACCTACAAAGTAAAATTCTCTGAAGACGAAAAAATCTTCCCATGTGGTGATACGGTAACTTACAACAATTCAGCTATCGCGGTGCTCGACACTACGATTCATAGTAAGGTAAAAGTGACTGTTCATCGTGATTGTGCAGACAAGCCAAAAACTCCTAATACACCAAAGGAACTCCCTCACACTGGTGCTTCCGAAACTGTATTAGCCGTGGTGGTGACCGCCATGATCGGTATCGGTACTGCTTACTACATCGCTTCGACTAAGCAACTCAAGGCTTTAGAAAAGCAACACGAAGATCAAGAATAAAAGCCCTTTCGATTTAATGTAATCGTGCAGACGATTAAGTACAAGAAGAACCCTATGAGAGCGGGGTTCTTTTTTTGAAAATTTTGAGTGGGAAATCGAGCGAAAAATTAAAATAGACTAAATTTTATGACCAGTTATTGAAAAAAGCGAACAAATATGTTAGAATGGTCAGAGTTAATAATACATTAAGGAATATTATGAAAAAGGCAGTTGTACTCATCGGCGGTAAACAATATATCGCAGCTGAGGGTGAGACCCTACGGGTGGACCTCCTCCCGGAAGGAACTAAAGAGCTCGAAACTGGTGCTTTACTTGTAATTGATGGCGATAAAACCCTCGTTGGTACGCCAGAAGTCAAAGGTGTCAAGGTTTCAGCTAAAGTAGTAGAAGAGAAAATCGCCGGTGATAAAATCCGCGTAATCCGCTACCACTCAAAGAAGCGTGTCCACAAAGAAACTGGTCACCGCCAAAAATACAGTGTGATTGAAATTACTTCAATCAAATAAGAAAAAGGCCCTGCGGGGTCTTTTTTGGGGTTTTTTGAGGTGCATGGTGGGGGTTTAGGGGGTTCTGATTAGGTAGTAAGGTGGTTTTGGTTGAGAGCGAGATGGTTTTTTCTGCGATAATGATTATTCTTATAAATATTATGGTAATATATAAATAGATATGGCGAAGGTAATTTGTATCACAAATCAAAAAGGCGGGGTCGGGAAGACGACGACTACGATTAATTTGGCGTACTATTTGATGAAAGAAAAACAAAAAGTCTTAGTGATTGATTTTGATCCGCAGGGAAATGCGACGTCGGGACTGGGTATTGATAAGGCGCAGTTTGAGCGTAATTATTTGAATAATGAACTTTCGAATACAATGTCGGAAGTAATTCTAGGCGAGAGGCGATTATCAGAAATAATTTTGAACACTAAATTTAAGGGCCTAGACTTAGCACCAACTACACCACAGTTGGCTAATGCCGAAGTCGAGATGACGAAGCTGAGTAAAAAATTTGTTCAGCTGAAAAATGCAATTAATGAAGTGCGAGATAATTATGATTTTGTAATTATCGACCTGCCGCCAAGCCTATCACTTCTAACCGTGAATGGGATGATTGCGGCGGATTATCTTTTGATGCCAGTACAGACCGAGTTTTATGCGCTAGAGGGAGTGGCGCAGCTGATGGATTCAGTAAAATTAGTGCGTAAGGCAATGAATCCAAACTTGAAATTATTAGGGGTACTTGCGACGATGTATGATAAGCGTACCTCTTTGTCGGTGCAGGTATTAGCAGAAATTAAGAAATATTTCCGAGATAAGGTTTTTGAGACGACGATTCCACGCAATGTAAGGTTAGCGGAGGCACCTAGTCACGGAGTGCCGGTGGGGGATTATGACCGATTTAGTAAGGGTGCGAAGGCTTACAAGGAATTAGCAAAAGAAGTATTAAAAAGAGTGTAAAAAGAAAAAGAGAGTGTGAAAATGGCAAAAGGTTTGGGTCGCGGATTTGAAAGTTTAATTCCTACGGATATTGTAGAGGATGATTTTGATATTACTTTGTCAGAGGATAGCTCAAAGAGTCAGTTGACGGAGCTAGATTTAGCGAAAATTACACCAGAAACCGATCAGCCACGTAAAGATTTTTCAGAAGAAGCTCTGGCAGCCTTAGCGGATTCGATTCGCGAGCATGGGGTACTGCAGCCGATTGTGGTGGTAGCTGAGGGTAATAAATATAAGATTGTGGCAGGCGAGAGGCGTTATCGTGCCTCGAAGATGGCGGGATTAGAGAAAATTCCGGCGATTATTCGTACTCTCGATGCGCAAAACCAGTTAGAGCTTTCGATTGTTGAAAATGCGCAGCGCGAAGACCTTAACGCGATTGAAATGGCGACAGCTTATGCGAAATTAAAAAATCAATTCAATCTTCAGCCAGAGGAAATTGCTAAGCGCGTAGGAAAAAGTACTTCATCGGTGATTAATACGATGCGACTTTTGAATTTGCCGGATGAAGTGAAACATGCAATGGTGAAACACAAGTTAACAGAGGGGGTGATGCGACCTTTGATTTCGGCAGATCCGGAAATGGTGAAGAAGATTTTGCCGATGATTATCGAAGAAGGGTGGACGGCGCGCAAGGTGGAGCGTTATATTGCGGAACATAAGAAGAAAAGTTCGGCGAATTTGCTAAAAACCAATGTTTATCTGCACCAAGAGAATGAATTGAGTGAAAAATACGCGGCAAAAGTGCGCGTAAGGGGGCGTAGTGTAACATTTGCTTGCAAAAATGAAGAAGAATTACAGAGATTATTAGCGAGATTACAATGAGTAAAAAATGTGTTCAACCGAAAATAACAGAGAGAGAACAGGCCGCGATTGATTTTGCGACCCAGGCACATGAGGGGCAGAAACGAAAATCGGGTGAGCCATACATTATCCATCCACTGGCAGTGATGAGCATCTTGCGTGAGTGGGGAATGGATGAAGATACAGTGATAGCTGGGGTGCTTCACGACACGGTGGAAGATACCGGGGTGACACTGGACGAAATCAAGGAAAAATTCGGTGAAACCGTGGCCTTTTTGGTGGATGGAGTAACTAAACTAGGTAAGGCTAGACAGGGGATGCGCGATATTGATACTTATTTGCCGGCGACGAAAGATAATCTCTTGAGACTTTTGATTGCGACGGGAGCGGATATTCGGGTTTTGATAATCAAACTAGCCGATCGTTTGCATAATTTGAGGACTTTGTCGGCTTTGCCACCAGAGAAGCAGAAGAAGATTGGTAAGGAGTCACTGGAAATTTTTTCACCATTAGCGGACCGTTTGAATATGGGGAGACTGCGCGTGGAGATTTCCGATATTGCATTTTCCTATGTTGACCCAAAACGTTTTGAATTTTTGAAAAAATTGATTGAAGAGCGCAATAAATCAGCCGAGAAGAGTCTAGAAAAGATCAAAAAAGAAGTTTCAGAGAAGCTGGCGGCAGAAAAGATTAAATTTGAGATTGATGGACGGGTGAAATCAGTCTATTCTTTGCATAAGAAATTAGCGAAATATAATCAGAATATCGACGAGGTTTACGATCTGACGGCGCTTCGAATTATTGTGGAAGATGTGACGGATTGTTATTTGACGCTGGGAATTATTCACGCGCTTTATACGCCAATGACGGGCAGGATTAAGGATTACGTGGCGATGCCGAAGCAGAATGGCTATCAGTCGCTGCATACCACGGTGATTACGAAGGATAAGCGGATTGTGGAATTTCAGATTCGCACGAAAGATATGCACGAATATGCGGAACGAGGTCTCGCGGCGAGCTTTTTCTATAACGAGCAAAAGTTGACGGAAAATTATAAAATGGGGAAGATTCAGCATTTGCCAACGAACTTACTCTGGATTTCAGAACTACAGATGGCGGCTGCGCAGCTAAAAGAGGGTAAGCAGGTGGATATGAGGAAGCTCAAGATTAACCTGTTTGCGGATAAACTTTTTGTCTATACGCCGAAGGGGGATATTATTGATCTGCCGGTGGGGTCGATGCCGCTTGATTTTGCTTATCGTTTACATTCGGAGGTGGGTGGACACGTGATTGGTGCGAAGATTAATGGTAAGCTTTCGAACTTGAACACTAAATTAAAAAATGGTGACGTGGTGGAGATTTTGACTTCAAAAAATCAAATGGTGAAGCCGAGCTGGTTGGATAAAATTATTACGCCGCATGCGCGCAATAAAATTAAGCAGCAGCTAAATCGCACGATTCAAATGGTGATGGGTGGCGAGACGAAGAAGGCGGAAACCGGCAAGAAGATTGATGACGCGAAAAAATCTGAGGGGATGAAGAAATCTGAAGTCGCCAAAAACCGAGATAAATAAGAAGTCGGAAGTGAATAAAAAATAAGCCCCTTATGCTATAATTAAGCATATGAGAAAACAGAGGTTGAAATCGCGAACGAGTTTGATTCAGGGTCTCTGTTTTTTGGTGTTTGGTTTGATTGTGATTCAGCTATTTCGCTTGCAGGTTTTGAACCATAAACTTTATGCGACGAAGGCCAATCAGCAGCAGATTATGAAATCGACGATTTTTGCCAAGCGCGGGGAAATTTATTTTCTAGATGGTGACACCCCGGTACCAATCGTGATGAATAAGAAAACTTATACAATTTCAATTGATCCAAGTTTGGTAGTAAAAAAGCGTGAGGAAATTATCAAGAAAATTGACGAAATGGTGGGGAATTACCGGACGAAGGCGAGTTGGGATGAGGTTTTTGCGGATCCGGAGCGTAAATATTTTGTGGTGGCGAAAAATGTGCCATATACGGAGACAAATAACCTAAAAAAGGCGGATTTGGTCGGAGTTTATGAACAGGAAACCACGACGCGGGTTTACCCAGAAGGGGAAATGGCGGCACAGGTTTTGGGCTTCGTGAATCAAGATGGTGAAGGTCAATACGGAGTAGAGGGTAGCCTAAACAAGGAATTAACGGGGGAAAATGGATTACTGAAAACCGTGAAAGATTCGAATAATGTGCCGCTGACGATCGGTAATGAAAATGTGAAAATTCCGGCAAAAGATGGGAAGAACTTAGTGCTGACGATTGATCGCAATATTCAGAAAAAAGCGGAAGAAGCAGTCGATGAAGTGACGAAAAAATTCAACATCACTTACGGGTCGGCAATTGTGATGAATCCGGCGACCGGACAAATTTTGGCGATGGCAGGTAAACCAGGTTATAATCCGGCAGAATACGCCAAAGTAACGGATGCGAAGGTTTTTCAGACCGATGTGACGATGAATGCTTTTAACTCAGCTTCAGTCTGTAAGACTTTTGCGATTGCGGCAGCGATTGATTCTGGAGTAATGACGCCAGAGACGACTTATTATAATACGGATAGATTAGTGATTGACGGTTGGCCAATTGAGAATGCGATTAAGGGGCATACCGGGGAAATTTCCATGCAAACCGTTTTGACCTACTCATTAAACACGGGTTCGATTCAGGCTTTGAAGCTGCTAGGTGGTTCGGCTTCGGAAATTACTTACCAAGGTAAGGAAAAGCTTTATGATTATTACCATAATCGCTTTAATTTAGGAAAATATACGGGGATTGAATTGCCAGAGACAAAGGGGTCGATTGTGCCACCAAATGATATTGATGCGACGGATGCGAGGTATGCGAATATAACGTTCGGGCAGAGCTTGGATCTCTCGATTATTCAAGTAGCTTCAGCTTTTTCGGCGGTGGTGAATGGGGGAGAATATTATCGTCCGACTTTGATTGCGGGTGAAATGAAGGATGGTAAGTTTGTGCGAACAGAACTCGCGAAGGCGGATCATGATGCGTTAAATAAGAATGATACGAGCAGAACGATGCGCCAAATGTTACATACGGGCCGTCTAGTTTTTCCGAATGTGAAGGGGTATGACGAGGATTATTATGTGGGTGGAAAAACCGGTACGGCGCAGACTGTGAAAAATGGCAAATATAGTTTCGATGAAACGATTGGTACTTATGTGGGTTTTGGGGCGAAGTCTCTAGAGGAAACACCAGACTATGTGATTATGACGAAGGTTTGGAGTGATAACCGAAAACTCGATGGCGGGATGAATGCGAAGCCGATTTTTGATGAGATATCGAAGTATATGATAAACTATAATAAAGTCAGGAGGTAAGGCGTGGGGAATTTAGATAACAATGCATTGTATGGTTTACTATTGTCGCTCGGTACCTTTTTGCTTTCGATGTTTTTGACGCCTTTTTACACTCACGTAGCTTATAAATATCATTTTTGGAAGAAGCAAAAAAAGACCACGGTTTCGGGTGATGGCCTGCCGATTATGACGAAACTGCATGCGCATAAATTCAAGCGAGTATTTCCAACGATGGCGGGGATTATCGGGGTGATTTCTGTAACAGTGGTGACACTGATTTGTAATTTCGATCGTGCACAAACGTGGCTACCGATTTTTGGTTTCTTGGGTGGAGCGATTGTAGGCTTGATTGATGATGGGATTAATGTATTTGGCTCAGGTGAGGGTGCGGCTGGGCTGCGTGCGCCAATTAAGTTTGCGATGATTACTGTGGTGAGTTTGGTGTTAGGTTGGTTTTTTGCCTATAAGTTAGGCTGGACGAGTATCCACATTCCATTTGCGGGTGATATTGAAATTGGCGGAGTAGTAATGGTGGGGTTATTTACTTTTGCGGTGGTGGCGACCTCAAATGCGGTGAATATTTCGGATGGACTAGATGGACTGGCGGGGGGCCTTGCGATGATGGCTTATGGTGCGTTCGGTACAATTGCGCTATTTCGTGGGCAAGTATATCTATTTGCTTTCTGTATGACGGTAGTGGGGTGGCTGTTTTCTTATGTGTGGTTCAATGTGCCGCCAGCACGTTTTATGATGGGTGATGTGGGGTCGTTTGCACTGGGTGCGGGGCTTGGCGTGGTATCTATGATGACGAATTCATTGTTACTTTTGCCTGTAATTGGACTGCTATTTGTGGTGGAGGCAGGTTCCTCCTTAATTCAGATGATTTCGAAGAAATTTTTCAAGCGCAAGATTTTTATTTCCGCGCCAATTCATCACCATTTGGAGGCGAGTGGCTGGGGTGAAGCCAAAATTGTGATGCGTTTTTGGGTAATCGCGGGAGTTTGTGCAATCGTAGGGGTGTTTATTGCGATGGTGAGCGGAATTATTAAAAAATAAAAATTTTTGGAGTGGGATTAGATGCGACAACATAAGGCAAATTATAAAATTATCATTACGATGATAATTTTGATTGCCATCGGGTTGATGATGATTGCTTTGGTGGGTCCGTCTTATGCGAAAGTGAAGGGGGAAGATACGGTGTATTGGGTAGATCAAGCGAAATATCTGGTGATTACGGCGGTGCTGCTATTTTTTGAAACCAGGGTGAATTTGGTGGAAGTGGAAAAAGCGAAAAGACCTACGGGGATTTGGCGTATTTTAGATGCAGTGGCGAAGCGTTTACCGATAATTTTATTATTTTTGGGTTTAGGTTTGAACTTGCTACTGGCGGTGGCAGCGGGGCGTTCAACTTTGGCATATTGTCAGTTAGGGGCCTGTAGGTGGCTGAGACTCGGGCCAATTACGATTCAGGTGTCGGATTTTTTGAAATTAGGAGTGATGCTTTATCTAGCAAAGATTACCGCGGATTTTCAGGCGAGGGGTGGATTTTTGGAAGAGGCTGGCAGGACGACGGCACTCGGAATGTTGATGCAGCTTTTGATGGATTTATATGTGAGAATCAAAGGCAGAAAAGAGGGGAGGAGTACGAATTCGAAGAGCCAGGCGGGTGTTTCGGGAGGAGCGGCTTTTTCTAGTCAAGTGAATTTTAGTCGTAATAACTATGGTTTTAATCAGGGATTTAATACGGCGGGAAATTTGGTGTGGGGAAATAGGCAAGGCAATAGGCTGATGAGAGGCGCAGCAAAAATTTTAGCGCGAGGCAAGGCTTCTGGCTGGGCGAGTGCGGAGATTTTACGAAAAAGCTATCAATTTTATGCGAAATTTTTTGGTGTTTTAGGGGTTTCACTGTTTTTGATTGTGGTATCTCAGAAAGACTTGGGTTCGGCGGTACCGCTCGGGGTGATTGCGCTGATGATTTTATTCGTGGCAGGAATTAAGATTTGGAAAATTATGATTATGTTTGCGGTAATTTTGGCGCTGGGCGTGGGGATGATTTTGTCTTCACCGCACCGTCGTGAACGCTTGTTTACTTTTACGGGTAAGGGCGATGCGACGACGGATTATCATATCGAAAACGCACTAATTACCGTGGGGTCGGGTGGATTTCTCGGAGTGGGGATCGGGAATAACGTGCAGACGGCGGGATATTTGCCGGAATCGATTACGGACTCGATGTTTGCGGTGGTTTCCGAAATGTGGGGATTCGTCGGGGCGGTGGCCGTAATTGGACTTTATGTGCATTTATTTATGGAAATTCTAAAAGTGGCGAACACTTCGGAAAACCTCTATTTTAGATTGGTGACGATGGGGGTATTTGCTTGGTTATTTTCACAGGTTGCGGTGAATATTAGTGCGATGATTGCATTGATTCCGCTGACCGGAATTACTTTACCGTTACTTTCGAAAGGTGGAACGAGTCTTCTGATAACGTGTTTTGGATTGGGGTTAGTAATTAATATTTCACGGTTTACGGCGAGGACGGAAATTTCAGATGATGAGCGAAATGAGGAAATTAAAAATAATTTAAGGATGAGCAGAAGTAGTAGACTGGGAGGAAGAGGATGAAAATTTTAGTAGTAGGCGGCGGATCTGGCGGACATATTACTCCAGCGATGTCGGTGGTACAAGAAATTTTGAAGATGAAGCCAAAGAGTAAAATCGAATTCTGGACTGATGCGAAATACTATAAGAATGTAGTGAAACTGGCGAATGAAGCGAAGCTGGCTTGGGGTGGCGAAGAAGAAACGGGGGTGAAATTATATTTACGCGTGCGTAAAGTTTTTGCCGGAAAATTTCATCGTTATCATGGTCTGAAATTGTCTGATTATTTTGACAACCATGCGAAAACTTTTTGTGACGTGGTGTTCGGAAATATTGCGGGCGTGACGGGCTTTGCTTTGGGATTTTTTCAAACTTTGTGGCGTTTTAGTCGAAAAGAAAATCGTCCGGATGTAATTTTTTTGAAGGGGGGATTCGTTGGGTTGCCGGTCGGGATCGTGGCGGGAATTTATAAGATTCCATATTTGATTCATGAATCGGACGCAACGATGGGACTAGCAAATCGAATTTTGAGTAAAAAAGCGAAAATTATTGCCATGGGCACGCCGGTGGAGAAAGAGGACTCACGTTATGTGTTCGTGGGGATTCCAGTGGGGAAGGAATTCGAAAAAGTGGCGGAGAGCAAAAAGAGGCGCTTGAAGAGAGAATTAGGGTTTGATCCGGAGCGAAATTTGGTGATTGTGACAGGGGGATCACAGGGTTCGATGCATATTAACCAAGCGATACGGGAAATTTTGCCAGAACTTTTGAAATATACGTCGGTAGGTCTAGTATCTGGGCGTAAGCACTACGAGGATATGATCGATCTGAAGAAATACGAAACTTGGGAAAAAGGGAAACTAACTTCGGAATTTCGGATGTGGAATTTTTCACCGGTGATGCATGAGATTTTAGGTGCAGGAGATATTGTGGTGTCACGCGCGGGCGCGACCACGATGGCGGAATTAGCGAGTTTGGGGAAGCCAACAATTTTGGTGCCGTTTGAAAAATTGCCGGGCGGTCATCAAGTGAAAAATGCGGAAAAATTGGCACGCGATGAAGCGGTAGAAATGATTTTGGACCGCGACATGGAGATGGTCCCAGAAAAATTATTGAAAAAGATTTTGAATTTGCTAAAAAACAATGAAAAACAAGCTAAATTAGTGATGAATTTTAAGAAATATGCGAAATTAGATGCGAGCGAGTCACTCGCAAAATTGGTGCTGGGATTGAAGAAATAAGATTAAAAAATAGGGTTTGAAAGAATTAGGATCAAAATAAGTTTTGAAAATAAAAAGGCGATAAAAAGTGAGAATTAATAAGACGATTGCCTCGAAGCGAGAAGAAGTAATTCTGGAGTCGACGAGGATTAAAGAAGAGAAAAGGCGAAAACGCAAAAAAGTAATGCGTTTCGTGGGATTGAGTACGGTGCTGGCGCTTGGTACGGCAGGTTTAACGCTTGGCGCGGTGAGCCTGATTAATCGGGGTGACGCGAAAAAGACGGAAGTGAAACCGACGGTAGTGAATTTAACTTCGAGCGTGGAAATTGTCGATGAATCGGGAAATAAAAATCTGATTACGGATAAGATTAAGCAATACGTGGCATTACTGGAACAGGATTTGAAGGATCTGGGGGTAAAAATGACTAAGGTGGTACTACCGACGGATAAGACGAGACAGTTAGATGTTTATCTAGAGGGTCGTACGGAGTACTATAAGTGTCTGATTGACCGTTCGCCAGCAGAATCGGCGGAAGATATCGAGCGGATGCAACGCTATTTGATAACGAATAATCTTGCGCCAATTTATGTGGATGTGAGGGTCGAGAGCCGCGCGTACTACAAGTAGTCATACGGGGGTTGAATACAAAATTTATAAAAAGACTTCACGCGATGGAGTCTTTTTTGTGGTGGCGAATAGTTGAAGAGCGCGGCGGTGTCTTTTTTGTGTGGTGAATAGTTGAAGAGCGGTGGTGTCTTTTTAAAATAAAGTTGGCGTAGGGTTTTAAATCGGTTTTCGAGATACAGGCACTTGTTCGGTTTTTGTGGTGGACTAGAAAAAACGGGTGGGTGGAGTTTGTTCGGTTTTTTGATATTGGGGATTTTTGCCAGGTATTTAATTAAGTAATATATTTTGAAATAAAATGGATTTTTCGCAAACAGAAGCGTTCGGTTATTATGAAATAAAAAATAAAAATAGCAAAATAGGATGAAGCTAAAATGTGGCTGGTAAAATAAGTGGAATAACAGGGAAGCATCAAAAAGTTTTGCACAGGTGTGGAAAACCCGACAAATAATTTGCACAATATTTAACAGGGGTGAGGTGTGCTCTATATATACGGTGGGGTTTGTGCAAAAAATAGATATGGTGGTTTAATTGTGGAAAAGTCTGCGAAAAAATGTAAAAAATTATGTGAAAAAGTACTTGCAATAAGCATAAATATAATTTAGAATTAGGTCAGTGGATAAATAAAACAAAAACCACAAAAATAAAAGTACATTAAAAAATGTTTGAGGTCGGTCAACTAGGAGTCTTGGCGCGCGTTTAGGTCACGCGTAATCAAAGCCATTCGTACTTCTTAAAACACCTCCCAATTAACTCAATATGCAACCTACACAATAAGTCTCTCAACAATCATAGTTATGAGCCGCGCAAGTGGTAAAACTGTGATACTTTATTGCTAGGTAAAACGTTTCGTTTAAATAACAAAAACTATACAAACACAAACACGCTAAAATTTCTAGTTGAGCGATCTCAAACAAGAAGCAAATAATTACAAAAACCTATCAGAGAAATCTCGGATAAGTTATAATGTAGTTATGAATGAACTTCACAAACCTGTAATGCTATCAGAAGTTCTCGAGGCTCTAAACCCGAAACTGGGCGAATCTTATTTGGATTTGACAGCGGGATATGCGGGTCATGCGGGAAAGGTTTTGGCGGTTACGCAGAATTATAAGGATTCCATCTTGGTAGACCGAGATGAGAATGCTGTGAAATATCTTCGAGAGAAGTATCCATTGGATGAATCAAAGTTAGATATTTTACAAATGGATTTTTATAGTGCGGCGCAACACTTAATCGAGTGTGGAAAAACTTTTGATATGATATTGGCAGATTTTGGAGTTTCATCTCCGCAATTAGATAATTCGGATCGAGGTTTTTCATTCAAAAATGATGGGCCTTTAGATATGCGCATGGATAGAACGCAGGAATTATCAGCTGAAACGGTGATTAATCATTTTCCAGAGAAAAAACTGGTAGAAATTTTCCAAGAATATGGCGAAGAATCTATTGGTCTAGCGAAAAAACACGCGAGGGAAATTGTTACGAGTCGACCTTTTTCTTCAACTAAGGAATTGGCGGATCGAATCGCTGGAAATGGATGGCATAAAAAACATCCAGCCACACAGGTTTTTCAGGCTGTAAGAATTTTTGTAAACGATGAGCTTTCGATTATCGAAAAAACTTTACCATTATTACCTAAACTTTTGAAACCAAATGGTAGAGTGGCGATTATTACTTTTCATAGCTTGGAAGATCGGCTGGTGAAGCAATATTTTAAGCAGGAAAGTGCGTTAGGATACGAATCAAAATTAACGATTTTGACGAAAAATCCAGTAATTGCGGGGGAATCTGAACTCGTTATCAATCCGCGAGCGAGAAGTGCAAAATTAAGAGTAGCAAAAAGAAATTAGCGCTAGGCAAAATTAAGCAACTTTTCAGCTCCATTGATAAAAATAAAAACAAAAAAGGAGGCAATATGCCAAAGCAAATCATTGTAAAAAACAGCTCACGCGCACAAAAAATCAAAGTTAACTTTCGTTAATTAGATAAACTTTGGGAGCTTTTTGCTCCCACATGACGGGAAATTCTCCCTAAAGGTGAAGGCCCCGATGCGGTTGTGAGTAAATCGTAGAGTGTGTTTTATATAAAAAATATGACCTTCCCGAAGACCATATTAGCGATGCGGTAGTGCGGTTAATATGGGACTTCGGTCTATGAATATTTTTTGTGTAAAAAGATGAACTCATAGCAATTAGAAAAATAAAAATAAAAATAATTAGAAATACTAATTAAAATCTTTTTTGCGACAAGATTTTAGCGAGTATTTTTTGCGAGGAAAAATGCGAATCACAGTTAATGGACCAAAGCAAAACAGTTATTCAGTCCGTACCAGAATGACAAGCACGCGTACAGCAGCGAGTTTGCCCCGAACGAATTTTTACGCTAGTGCGGTTTCTTCCGGCTATTCGAGAAACCAAAATAGTGTGAAATATAAGAGTAATGTGTTTGGTCGTTTTTCATCGGCTTTGATGATTACGATCATGGTAGCTATTTTGGGACTTTTTTATGTCTCAGAGCAGTCGCAAACTACCGCTTTTGACTACAAAATTAACGAAGTGAATACTCAGCTATCCGATCTCGAGGCAGAACGAGACGATTTACGAGTGGAGCAGGCAAGGCTTCAGTCGATTGCGAATAGCAAAAATTCCACCGTGGCGTCGAATATGGAAACCGCGACCGCCGCAGGATTTACAAGATAAAATATTGTTTGTTTTTGGTTTCTCTTTTCGGTAATGGACGTTTGCGAGGCGGATATTACCAGATGTGAATAGGCTCAAACTGAAATCTTGGTTTGAGTTTTTTCTTGAATTTTTATTTGGAATTTTAAGGTTAAAATAAACTGCTTTTTCTTGAATTTTTTAGCTGGAGTTCTAAGGTTAAAATAAATCATTTATGCCTTAGAGGGTTCAGCGCCTTTGTAGCAAAATATAGGTGGTTAGAGAAACAAAACCCCTCTCTTTTTCAGCTTGATTATCTCTACTTTCTGGTTGCGCCTTACTGAACGCCTCTATCACTTGGGATCTCGCCTGTTCTATACTTCTTTCACTAGCGCTATCTTCCGCTACTTTTAGTTCAGACTGCTGAAAAATTATATCGTCGCTGATGTTATTCCATTTGGTGCTTTTTTGCCTTACGAATTCATTTTTCTTTCCAAACTCAGGATTTGTCATTTTTTGTACCTTGCATAATATTTTAGAATAGACAAATCTCTTTGATTTGAAAAACTACCCCTATAACTCCGATCAGAGGCATCCCGTAATTCCATCCCAGCTTTTTCGAAGATTTTTATCGCTTCATCAAGGTCAAGCCAAATCGGTTCAAAACCCTCGTCGATTTCATCTTGCATATACGATGTTCCGACTTCTTTTTCTGACTCCGCCGCGTAGCAGAACGAAAATGCTCTGAACCATTCGTATTTACTACCGCCACGATATTCAACTGTAACTCCGAGTGGCTTTAGATTTTTAATTTCAAAATCAGTTTCTTCTTTAGCTTCTCGCCGTAAGCCTTGTTCTATATTTTCGTTATTATCGATTCCGCCACCAGGAATTTGATGGTAGCCATATTTTTTAGATTTAACGAAACAGATCTTGCCATCATCTCGTTTTAATATCAATCGAGTGTTAAATCGACATTTATTAGTTGGCTTATCTGGAAAATCAAAACCTAAATCTTTATCGGTAATTTTTGCAATTAATTTCCAGTCTATAGATTTTTCTTCATCAGTTGCGTCATCAGGGAATTGAGGTCGAAAATCTATTTTAAATGTATCACCATCCCTAACATAAACTTCACCAATTTTTCCATCTAAAATACTCAAAATATCCTGATCGTAATTACAGATAGTATTTATCTCAAAGGTATTAAAATTATCAGGATTGTTTAGATATTCTTCGTTTTCATCTCCGGCGAGAAATCTCCATCCGCTGTCATTCAAAAAATTAGAATCGGGTTTTTCGCGGTAAGCATAGCCTACCTTTTGCCCATTAACGGTAATTTTATCTGACGCAAGACAACCACCCTTAAGGTCGGTCAGAGTTTTAATTTCATTTGGTGACAATTTAAATATTTTCATATTTACATTCCCATTTCCATCTCATCTTCTTGCTCTTCTTCGGAGATATTTTCGATATTTTGATGATAAGAGTTTTTAACTCTCTCTAGTTGCTCTAACAAAATCCTTTGACGTTCAGCTTCAGCTTCCGCTCGTTCATCCTGAACTCGCTCTTGTTCTTCGCGCTGCTTCTGTTCGCTCGCTCGCTTTTCGGCCCAATAAGCTTCCATTATATGGTCGATTTATGGTTGGGGGTTTAACCCCAGCGTCGCCATGAACTTTGTCCATTGCCTTTCGCCAAATATCATAATTTCCGCCAGAAGTTTCTGATCTTTTTTCGTTATTTACAGGTGAAACTTCTATTTTGCTCATTTTAGTCCTTTCTTTTCGGTCATCATATATCGACCGGCTTCTTGATGTTTAAATCTTAGCTTCATCTTTGTTTTCTCTTATACGCTTCGCTTCTTTTGCTAATTCCTCTACTGCACGATCAAAATCGCTTTCATAATTCTCAAACTCTTTTTGTCGATACTTATCATATTCGGTATCGGCTTTTTTGATTGCCTCTTCATGAGAAATTTTGCCGTTGTCTAGTAGAATCTCGCGACCGACAGATTTTAGTTCCATATCTAGTCGCTCCTTCCAGTCGTTCATCGTCATAGCTTTTTCGGAGATCGCTTGAAGTTCGGCATAGTCAAGAAAGCGACTGACAAGCAAATTTAGGATGTTTAGCTCATCTTCTTTAAGATAATTCTTTGCAATATGTGTATCTGCTTTTGTAATATAATCGCCTTTAAAATTGGTCATACCGATCATTGGTTTTTCGCTATTGACGCGATTATAAATAACTTCAGCGGCGGTTTGTTGATGAACGGCATAGTGCATTTTGTTTTGAACCGTGGCAAAGAATTTCTTTGTTGTTTCAGAATTTTTGTCGTAGTCAATCGAAGTAGCATAAATATCGGTTACTTGCTGCCAGAGGTTACGTTCACTGCTTCTGATGTCGCGAACTCTCTGCAAGAGCTCTTTGAAATAGCGGCCACCGTTTTGTTTGAGACGCTCATCGTCTAAGGTAAAACCTTTAATGATATATTCCTTGAGCCTTAAAGTCGCCCATTGACGAAAAGCAGTAGCAATCTTCGAGTTGATGCGGTAGCCGAGAGATATAATTACATCGAGGTTATAAAACTCGATATTTCTCGACACCTCTCGCTCTCCTTCATTTTGAACTGTCAAAAATTCTTTGACAGTTGCATCTTTTGCAAGCTCTTTCTCATCGAAAATATTCTTCAAATGATAACTGATAAGTTGCTTGGTTGTATGGAACAACTCAGCTAGCTGCGTTTGGTTTAGCCAGACCGTTTCACCCTTAATGAATGCTTTGATACGAAGACTTTTATCTTCCCCCTCATAAAATATGATCCCACTATTTTTATCACTATTCATTAGATTACCTTGATTTTCTCCGCAATGAACTTATAGAATTCCTTATATATAATACTACATAACCAGTATTTTCACATAAGGTTTAGCGCCTTTGCAACAATATAAGACTACCTATATTTTGTTGCAAAGGTCCTGGTCCTTAACGTATGCTTTTTTCTCTCTCTAAAATATGGTAAAATAATTTAGATAAATGAGTCCTCTTGGGGGCGGTAAGGAGTAAGTATGGCAGAAAATCAAGACAAGGTGATTCAGATTGCGGGTTCAATTACCGTAGATGAGCTAGCAAATGCGCTCGGTCTTTCCGTGACATTTTTGATTGGCGAACTTTTTAAGCAGGGAATCGTGGCGACGATTAATCAGCGCCTAGATTTTGATAC
>CALIJO010000001.1 GCA_938017655.1 uncultured Candidatus Saccharibacteria bacterium | reverse complement strand
AAGTCTGCTCGTATAAGCAAACATATTCTTCATATTAGTTACATTAGATGTATTAAAACTAGAAAGATTAAGTGAAGTAAGTTTAAACGTAGAAGAGAACATACCACTCATATCTATTACATTAGTGGTATCAAAATTAGAGAGATCAAGTGAAGTAAGCTTCATCATATTATAGAACATCTTATTCATATCTGTAACGCTAGATGTATTAAAGCTTGAAAGGTTGAGTGAAGGAAGACTAGACCCATTAAACATACTATTCATTTTTTTAACTTTTGAAGTATTAAAGTTTAGAAGATTAAGTGAAACGAGCTGCCATGTACCTTGAAACATTGAACTCATATCTGTTACATTAGAAGTATCAAAGTTTGACACATCAAGAGATTTAAAACCGTACATACCTTTAAACATAGAGCTCATGTTTGTTACTTTTGAAGTATCAAAACTTGAAAGATTAAGCTCCTTAATTTGATTCATATCTGCAAACATTGAACTCATATCTGCTACATTAGAAGTGTCAAAATTAGAAAGGTCAATATTTAAAATATATTGAATATAACCACGCCAATCATCCGAACGATCAAACATCTTGCTGCTATTCTTATTTAAATAGATTTTTTCCGATTCAGTATAATAATAGGCCATCATTTCAGTTGGATCTATCCACATTTTTATATCATAATCAGAATCTTCATCTTCAATATTTATTGTGTTCATATGGGTTGCTGGAGCTGTAGGGCTTTTCCTAAAACCATTTGCCCGATGTCTAGCTCCTAAATTTATTAGCTTATTATTAAAATCCGGACCCTCAGTCATTATCGCTTTCCCCACATACGGGTTCGTTACCACCGAAAAAATCAGCTTATTACCATAGCTTCCACTTTCAATATTCTGACCTAACTTCATGCCAATATTTAACCCACGCACGTCATTGCCATTGGTCTTTTCGGTGGTCTGAAAAATATTCGTTGGCGTCGCTAGTGACGGAATTGGATTATAATTAGTTTCATTTGAAGTTTTGAAGCCCCAAGTATTTACTGGCAAACTCAAAATGCTACTAGCTCCAGTGATCGAATCGATCTTCGCGCCATTCGTTGAACTAGAATTCACCAGAGCCGTCTCATTAGTTTCCGTATTTAAAGTAGCGGTATAGCCAGTTTTATTTGTCGTATTTATCGTTAAATTTAGCGGCAATTCCGTAGTGCCATTCACGGAATTAATCACCTGATTACCATTCACATTCACCGCCGCATTGTCCACTGATATCGATAAAGTAGGCGTCTGTACAGCAAAAACCGCAGCAGTATTAAAATTAAAAATAAAAATTGACAAACAAAGTCCTAGTAGAAAAGTAAAATTTCTTCGAAAATTTACCCACAAAAAATTATGAGAGAAAGTGATTTTTGGCATGACTCTATTTTACCATAAGCAAAATCAAAAATCAGCAAAAAAATCAGCAAAACTTAGCATTAAAATTATTTTTGAAATCCTACTTCACCAAGCAGCGCACCAAGGCACCATCCACTTGCCAGCTACTGCCCTGATCAGAATTATTTCCCCATATACTCATGCGATGCGCCCAATTTGCAGGACCCGCCGTCGAGCTCCAATATAGACCATTTGAATTAATGCCGATCAAATTTCGCTCATGCACATAACCTGGTGTTATAAAATTCAATGGCGTACCACGTAGATTTGCCACATTACCATCATAGCGATTTAATAAAGTCAAATATTCACTCCTACTACCGCCATAAGATAATCGCCAACCGCTTGGACAAACCGAACTTGATGCGTCTACACCTTCCGGAATATTCCTACCGCCCATACCCGCCGTTGCCGTAAACCAGTTATAATAAGCTCCATCCTGCGGCCTACTTGAATTATAGTAAACCATCGGCAAGACCGTAGACGAACCATAAGCATTAGCCACATTCAGATTTGATGCCGGTACTGTAAAATTTGCGGAAACGTCTGAATCTACTGGCGTCAAAGTTTTATTCACTAATCGTAAATTCTGCGTCATCCAACATTTATTATCCTTTAGCTTCGCAACCGTATAGGTATTCCCATCGCGCACATCCACTAATGTTGCAACTTCATGCAAGTTTGAATTAGCACAAACCCCGGCATCTACATTTTGCATTATCGAAAGGGAAGAAATCGTCCTCTTATTCACATTGGTAAAATACCCCCTCACGCCAGGTCTGTCAATTTTCAGCCATTCAATCCCAGCTTGTGATGGGTTAGCTTCAAACGACCCCTCACCGCCCCTAAGTTTAGTCCTTCCAGCAAACATATTAAAAGATTCCGTCACCTTCGAAGTATCAAAATCCGCCGAAACATAAACCCGTTCCAGCTTATCTCCACCAGGGCAAGTAAAGCTATCGCCTTTAAAATCCACCAAGCCAAAAAGTTCAATAATTTTTGTCACCTTAGAGGTATTAAAGTTCGACAAATCTAGCTCTTTTAGACTACAGGTCGAGGCGAACATACTCCCCATATTGATTACATTATTTGTCTTAAATTTCTCACCAAATTTTATTGCCTTCAATGCATACATATTTCTAAACATATGATTCATATCCGTCACGTTTTGCGTATTAAATTTCGCTAAATCTAGATATTCCAGATTGTTTGCGTCCAGAAATATATGACTCATGCTCACTACATTACTTGTATCAAAATTATTGCCAAAATTAAGTGTTTTTAGTCCAATCGCAGCATAAAACATCCCCGTCATATCTGTCACTTTTGCCGTATTAAAACCAGAAAAATTCACCGATGCTAAGTTCAAACAATTTGAAAACAAATCTCGCAAATTTTCTATATTTTTACCATCAAAATTTCGCATGTCTATTTCTTGTAAGCCACTAAAATTATGGAACATAAAACTACTATCTTTGCTTAATTCAATTTTTTCCACATCAGAATAATAATATACAGTCCCAGAAGCCATATCGAACCAAGCCAAGATTTCATAATCTGAATCTGGGTCTTCTATATTTATAGCTGCCTGCGACACGCTTGGTCTCGTCACTGACTTTTTTACATACCGGATATTAGTCATCATCGCCACACTACTATCCCACGAAGCAAACCCCGTATTTGTATCTAGAGCCCCTACCCTCGTATTAAAATCCGGACCATTTGTCATTATGGCGCGCATCGTGTATGGGTTTGAGACAAAAGATAAGATTAATTTGTTTGTGTAATTCCCTGACTCGAGATTATCTGCTAGCTTCATGCCGATACTCAGCTGGTTCGATTCATTGCCGTTAGTCTTCCCTGCCGTTTGGAGAATTTGCGCTGGTGTAGACAAAGCTGGAATCGGTGCATAGTTCGAAGATATGCCGAATTTATAACCCCAAGTGTTATTAGAAAAATCTCCAAGTGGTCCAATGGAAGAAATCGAGTCAATTCTTATACCAGCGGTAGAAGTTGTATTAATTAGTGCAGTGTTTTCAGTTTCGGAACTTATTGTCGCCGTATAACCAGTCCGGTTATTTGTATTTACCGTAAAATTGAACGGGATTTCCGTAGTTTTATCTGTAGAATTTATCACCTGATTTCCGTTCACTTGCAAATTCGCTTGATCCACCGAAGCCGAAAGCGTCGGAGTATATAAAGCAAAAGAATTATGACTGAAAATTAAATTCAAAAAAGAAATAAAAACCAAAAATACTACGAGAAGCTTTAATTCCCGTTTAAACCCCCCCCCCCCGTGAGGGTGGGACAAGTTTGATTTTTGGCCTCGCATATAGTTT